>CAZCHB010000141.1:0-5313 GCA_964498235.1 uncultured Planctomycetales bacterium | reverse complement strand
CCTCAAATATTTTAACAAATATTCTTTTGTTTTGGTGTTTCTCGGATTCGATACCATGGCTGAGCTGACAATCCCTCCGGCAAAGTATTTTCTTGGCGTCAATTTTACATCAGGCAAATTTTCATCCCTGATATAGCTGAACACGCCTTTTTTATAAGCCTGCAGATAACGTTCGTAAATTTCTTCCTTGAACCTTGGATCATTGGTATCAATACCTTTGACCGTTTGTTTATCCGCATAAATTTTATTAAGCAGGCTGTTTTTCAAATTATTCTTATACCAGCCAGCTAAAATTAAGGAGTGAAATATCTGACGGAGATTAGCGAAATTCTTTCCCTGATTAACTTCGCGTTCGAGTTCAGGAAGAATGATGTCGCGAATAACTCGTGATGCTATTGCATGGGCGGGTCCTGCCGCTGAGGGACCCGCACGCATCATATTCTTTTTATTGGCGTTGTAGTCTTCCTCCAACATCACCTTTAAATGACAATCAACAACAAAGGCTGTATTATTCTTAACAAATACCTCTGCTCTGTCACCCATGATCCACACCTTATTAAAAGTATTAACAGGAATGGACACATTAGATCCGTATTTTTCTTGGGCCAGCGCGTAAATCCGATCCCAGAAATTCTTACCTAACCCGCTTTCTGGATACATTAAAGAAGCCGTGATTTGTTTGAGCAAATAGTCCTGCGCCAATAAATCCCGGCCCATATCGGTTTGGCCAAGAGCCTGAGGGATAATACGGCTTTTTTCATAAGGAGATAAATTAACCCATAATTCTTTTTCAGGGATGGCAAGGCCGGCTAAGAAATATTTAACAAGCTTATTAGCTTCATTTCTTAATTCTTGATCTGTCATGCCCGAAGATATCTGTCGGGCATTCGGGGGCGACAATTGATCCCCTTTGGATAGGACAAAATCAAACTTAAACGGATTATCAGGATGAACAGTAACCCCTTTTAGCATTGCCGGATCATAAACAGGACTTAGAGAAATCATCCTGCCTGGTTGAGGTAAATCTAATGGAAGCTGGGCGCTTACACGGGGAATTGGAATAATAAACGTAAATAAAAATAAAATAACCAACGATAGAATTATCGGCTTACGAAACATTACATCCTTAGAATTTTTAGATTTTACGTTATTTGTTAAATATGGGAAACGCTAACTGAAGAAAAGGATACCACATTTATAAAGGAAAGCAAATCGCACCCGCATACATAAAATATTGATAAATATATACTTACAATACGATAGGAAAATAATTTTATAATACTTATCAAAACCAGGGCTAAATCATCACTTTAAAACAGTCGGGACCAACGAGGGATTTAATTTCTTCCATAAGCACTTCCGAGGGAGTCACATATAAATCTTTACCGACTAACACCTGCACACTTTTATAATTCTTCGTATCAACCTGAAGATAAACCGGTACCTTACCGGGAAAACGCACCAGCTTTTCTTTCAATTTCTCAAAGCCAATCTTGCCCACCTGAGATAAATCGACATGCACGGTCTTAATTAAATCGTACACCTCATCGATGCCCGCCATCTCCTCAGCCATCATTTTAGGGAAACCGTCGCGAAAAGAAACCTTGCCCTTGACCACCACCACCATTGATTCTTTTAAATAAGCTGACATTTTCTGGTAACTGGATGGAAAAATCACCAGCTCCATCTGCCCCTCCATGTCTTCTAAACCAATAATAGCCATGCGTTCGTTGGTCTTCTTGGTTGTGGTTAATTTAATGGCATTGATCAAACCGATCATACGCACACCTTGGCCATCACGGGCAGACGCTAATGACGCCGTAGTGAAATTAGTAAATTCTTTAATCTCTACCTTATAACGCTCCAAGGGATGCCCGCTTAAATAAAAACCCAACAAGGCCTTTTCATTCGCGAGTAGTTGGGCTTGCGGCCACTCAACGATATCAGGAAATTTTTCATCATTCTTGCCAAAACCTCAGCCATCCGCATCTGTGCCAAAAAATGAAAATTGCCCAGCGGAAATCTCTTCCTGTGTCTTAGTCCCTGATTCTAATGCTTTCTCAAGCACCGCCATTAACTGCGCCCGCCTAGCCCCAAGACTGTCAAAAGACCCTGATTTGATCAGGCTTTCTAAAACCTTTCGATTATTTAAACGCAAATCCACCCTGCGGCAAAAATCAAAGATTGACGTGTACGGCCCGTCTTTTTGGCGCTGTAAAACCAAGGACTCAATAGCATGGCCCCCGATATTCTTGACCGCGAGCAATCCATAACGGATATGTGTATCATCAACAACGGAAAACTGAGCCATGCTCGTATTCACATCAGGCGGCAAAACCTTAATACCCATCACTTCCGCCTCTTTCACATACTCAACCACTTTTTCCGTATTATCACGTTCCGATGTCAGTAAGGCGCACATAAACTCCGTCGGAAAATTTGATTTTAAATATGCTGTGCGGTAGGTGATTAGCGCGTAGGCGGCTGAATGACTGCGGTTAAAGCCATAGCCGGCAAAATAATCAATCAAATCAAATAAACGATTAGCTTCCGTCTCGCTGATCTGACTTATCTTCGCGCATCCTTCAACAAAGAAAGAACGCATCTTCTGCATCTCTTCAGGAATCTTTTTCCCCATTGCTTTACGCAGATCATCCGCCTGTGCCATGTCAAAACCAGCTAAAATAGAGGCGATCTGCATAACCTGCTCTTGGTACAAAATAATTCCGTAGGTCGGCTTTAAAACATCAGTCAATTTTGGGTGCTGATAATTAACGGCCTTCTCACCACGCTTGCATTTAATAAAATCATCAAGCATCCCGCTTCCCATCGGGCCTGGCCGATAAAGCGCCAGGATCGCAATCAAATCCTCAAACTCTGATGGTTTCATTTTTTTAAGTAAATCCCTCATCCCGCCGCTTTCAAGCTGGAACACGCCTAAGGCATTCGCTTGAGAAAGCATGGCATACGCTTTTGCATCATCAAGTGGGATATTCTCAATATCAACATCAATACCCTTATGTTGTTTAATTAATTTAAGAGAATCAACAATAACGGTAAGCGTTCGAAGGCCTAAGAAATCCATCTTAAGCAAGCCTATCTTGGAAATCCCATCCATGTCGTAGGCCGTAGTCACCTGGCCATCGGCACCTTTGAACAAAGGCACATATTCCGTCAATGGCTTATCTGAAATAACCACGCCCGCCGCATGAACCGACGCGTGACGGTTCAAACCTTCTAAAACCTGCGCGGTTTCCAACAATTGCTTGGCTGTCCTATCACCTTCCACCAAGGAACGTAACTGCGGCTCAATATTTAACGCCTCATCAATGGTGATGCCAATTTCATTGGGAATTAATTTGGCAATCTTATCCACATCAGCATAGGCCATGGCCATAGCACGCCCAACGTCACGCACGGCCGCTTTTGCCTGCATGGAACCAAAGGTAATGATCTGCGCGACATTAGTTGATCCGTATTTCTTAGTCACATAATCAATTACCTCACCGCGGCGTTCATAACAAAAATCAATATCGATATCCGGCATACTGCGGCGACCCGGGTTTAAAAACCGTTCAAACAACAAGCCGTATTTGATGGGGTCCAAGTCCGTAATACCAAGCAAATAGCTGACTAACGACCCTGCCGCTGATCCGCGCCCAGGCCCTACAGGAACACCGACGGACTTAGCATAGGCAATAAAATCCCAGACAATTAAGAAATACGATACAAAGCCCATGTCCTCAATTGTCTTTAATTCATGGGCTAACCGATTTTCTAACTCCGGCGATGTTGTCCCATATCGACGGACCATTCCTTCACGACATAACTTTACTAAATAATCACTATTAGTCATCCCAGCAGGTGGGATATAGACCGGCAGATGGTATTGACTGAAATCAAGTTTAATGTTGCACTGTTCCGCAATGCGCATGGTGTTGCTGACCGCCTCCGGCATCCAGGAAAAGTTGTCCGCCATCTCAGCCGGCGTCTTAAAATAAAACTGATCGCTGTTGAATTTCATGCGATTAGGATCATTCAGCGTCGTCTGGGTCTGAATGCACAAAAGCGTCTCATGGGCGATGTTTTGATTATGCTCAATGTAATGCACGTCATTTGAGGCAACAACAGGAAGACTTAACTCTTTCGCGATTTTAATCAGCTGTTCATTCACCTTACGCTGTTCCGGCAGGCCGTGGTCCATGATCTCAATATAGTAGTGCCCTTGCTCAAAAATATGCGCATACTCATCCGCCGCCTTAATGGCACCTTCATAATTACCCCGCAGTAAATAACTGCACACCTCCCCCTTTAAACACCCTGACGTGCCGATCAATCCGTGTGCATATTGAGCTAAGATTTGCTTATCAATTCGCGGTTTATAATAAAAACCTTCGGTGTAACCCGAGGAGACCAACTTCATCAAGTGCGCGTAGCCGGTATTATCACGGGCTAATAAGGTCAAATGGCAAATACTTTTCTGATCGGTATTCTTATCAAAACGGCTGCCCGGCGTAATATATGCTTCCGTCCCAACAATCCCTTTAATATTATTTTTCTTGCAGGCTTGATAGAAATCAATGGCGCCGAACATATTGCCGTGGTCCGTCATGGCAAGCGCCGGCATCCCAAGCGACGCCGCCTTCTTGACTAAAGCATCAATACGACAGGCACCATCCAGGAGTGAATATTGAGTATGGACGTGAAGATGGACAAATTCCGTAGAACTCATGGGGATATTGTAGCATCAATTCCTCATTTGAAAAGACCCACAGTAGATAGCATCGGAATACATGATGCACAGATGTATCTTCTCATTAATTCTTCATCTGCACTCCGTTTAATTGCGCCCCTCTAATTTTATTATCACTCAAATAAAGCATATACACGTCCTGCGCGCTTAAGGTACGGTTGTAGAGACGGACATCATCAATCAAACCATCAAAATATTTTGTTGATGCTAAATTTGATGAATCAAATTTACCTTCACCTATGCCAAAATAGGCACTGTTAGTATTTTGTACAACAGTCGTCCCCACAACCCCCCGAACAGTAACATCTTGAGCATTAACATAAATCATCTCATTCGTATAACTAACATCTGAAACAATGACCACATGATACCAAATACCTGCGGTCCATGTAGTTGGACTAGACGCATAAAAATATCGTGCAGCTGATGCTCCACCAGATCCGTCATACAGCTCAAGCTTAACCTGAAGCGTTCCAGTTGATCCAGTCCCACCTGAATAATCAGATCCTCTTAACGCGACAATAAGATTACCACAAGGATCCTGGAACCCAATACAATTA
>CAZCHB010000140.1:0-5363 GCA_964498235.1 uncultured Planctomycetales bacterium | reverse complement strand
TCAAGTTTGTTGCCAATTGGACTGTCCCGGCTCCGCTATGCGTCAAATTATAAAATGCATTAGCCAAACCGCCTGTATTTAACGTCTGAGTTCCTGATGTCGCGTTAAAGGTGACTGTCCCATTACCGGCATTAAATACCCCAGCACTGATCCAATTCCCAGTTAAAGAAATTGTCCCGGTTGATGCGGTTAATGTCCCGGAATTAGTAATGTCCCCTGGAATATTAAGCGTGCAGGAAGAAACATCGACGGTGCAATTAGCTGGAATAATAAGGCCGGCGGCAAAAGCAGGAACAGCGGAGAATAAACTATATACTATAAAGAATATAGAGGGCAGGCACTTTCTAAACAGTATAGATAGCATAAAATAAATAATAGCAAGCCTTTGGCACAAGTGAATTGGCGTAATCTTGATGAAGAAATCATATATATTCTATTAGATATAAAAGGCGACTCAATCAAAGATTGAATTATTTTTACAAGGATTACGGGTATGAAAGTATTAATTTTACATTGCGTAAAATGACAGGATTACGGCTTATTCTTAAAAGCTTGCTGGCCAACTCACGTATACGAGGCTTATCTTTTTTATCGATATACATTTTTAATAATTCAACCATGGCCATTTCTGAATAATGATCAATGCGTAAAACTTCCTCAAACATATCAATGGCTTTTGAAAATTCGCCCCTTTTTTTATAAATCGCCCCCATATTCATGAGCGATAACATATCTGAAGGGTCATGCTTAATCGCAAATAAAAAATACTCCTCTGCCTTAAGAATATCCCCTTCCATGAAAGCAATAATGCCTAAATAAGTGTAACAAGGATAATATGCCGGCGCCAGGGCGATGGCTTTTAAATAATTGTCTTTGGCTCCCGCAAGGCGTTTATTCTGAAAATCAATAAACCCACGGTCAGCATAATAGCGCGGCCAATCCGTCGACAATTGATCTTGATGAGATTTAATAATATATTCTTCCGCTAAGACCTGATCGCGATGCCTTAAAAAAATATTTGCCATATACGTATTTGCCGGCACATAATCCCCCGCGTGCCCAAGATAATACATGCCGTACACCTTATCATCCGCCCACATCTGGTGATAAAGATACCCAGCCACGATCCATGCACCGCCAATCCACACTGCTAGAAGAACTGCCAAGAAAACATTTAAACGTTTTGAAATTTCAACCAGCACTCCGGCAACAACCAGCATAAAACCAAGCGATGCGAAAGCAAACCAATACGGCTCAATAATTAAATTTGAAACACTATAATGAAGACACGCGGCCAAGGCCGGCAGTAATCCTAATAATAGCCAAACCAAGCCCACCCTAATGATTGACAATTGAGATCTAACGAATAAATACCCGCTTAATAAAATCCCGCCGCTGCCTAACAATGCCCATATCCAAAGATCCTTAACGATTAATTTTGACGACCATATAAGAACAATCCCATCTGGCTTTAATAAATTACCCAGATACCACGACACTAAACGCAAAAATGTCGCCGCGTAAGCGCCAAAATCAACCGGCAATCGCGCCGCGTTATCTAAAAGATGCCCACCAACCTTCGTCGCTATTAAACGAAAGCTAATATAAACGGCAAGCAATAATACAAACACCGCCCCAACCAAAAAAGCGCGCCTCAATATTTCCCGCCGGACAATCAGCAAATACGTAAGAATATAAAACGGGATGAGCATGGCTGTTTCATGGCAACACAAGGCCAGGATAAAAAACACTAACGCTAACCCAACATTCTTAATTGAATACGGCTTAACCGCACCCCAATAAATTGAGGCTAATGTCAAAAGCACTTGTACGCTTAAATACGACGATGAAAATGCAAGGACCATATTCTGGTTAATTGGATGAATCGCGTAAAATAAGGCCGTCAAACACGCCAAACGCCTATCATTAAAGGCATTGAGGACAAAAAAATAAACACCCGTGCAGGCACTGGAAAACAAAAGAATATTAACCCAGCGAAATCCATCAGGATTAAAACCAAAGAAAAAATATTCAATCCCAAAAATCCCTTTTAAAAACGGCCGAAACACAACATCATTCATGCTCATACAATCGTTCAACAATTGTTTTAAATTGCGGGCACTGCCCTTTAAAAGCAGGAAATCATCTTCCATGAAACCGCTGTTAAAGCTAGACGCGTATGTATTGGCCACAACAGCAACAGCAATCAAAAACACAAGGCCAAGATGTTTTTTGGGCGTTAATGTCACCATTAATTAATGTTCCAAAATTATTTTCTGCACAGAACCATCCTCTTTCCTCGCGCGCAGACGCTCAAAAAATTCAAGATTTCGCTTAGCTGTCGTGTCAAAGGGATCAGCATCTACGGAACGCTTAAAATACTCCTGCGCTTTATCCATATTGCCCTGCTTCGCATACACAACAGCCAGCACATTCATGGCATTGCGGGCCTTGGGTTCAATTGACAATGCTCTTTCTAAATAAGCCTTTGCTTCATCTAATCTCCCCTGAAGCAGAGCAATGGACCCTAAATTCGAATACATCAAATAATCAGGCCGCTGGCCGGTCAATGCCTTCTTGTAATATTCAGCCGCAAAATCTAATTGCCCCTTCGCGTAATAGGCCCTGGCTATATACATATTAATGGGCGTAAAACTAGGCGATTGTTTCAGCCAATGCTGGCTATAACGCAATTCGTCGTCCCAGAAATAATTATATGACCAGCCCATCATCATCCAGCCAAAAATAATTAGTAACCCTAACGCGTAAGCTATTCGCTTTGATTGCGGGTAGATTAGAAAAATAAACACCTGAGCCAGCACAATAAAAAAACCGATTGAGGCAAAAACCATCCAATGCGGTTCAATCATTAATTCCTGACCATGAAAAAGCGACCCTACAGCTAACATCACCAACCCTAAAAACAACCATAGCAACCCCAAGCGAACCCACGCTGTATTAAGAAATTTATTAACCATCCAAATAATTCCAAACCAAAAAGCCGCGCCCCCAAAAATCCAAAACCATATACCCTCATGCACAACAGGCTTTAATATAAAGATAGCAATTCCCGTCGGAAATAACAGTTTAGAAAAATACCATGCCTGCAGGGAGAACCATGAGGCAACTACTTGCGGCAGGGACATCTCATACCCTGAAAACTTGCCAAAAATATTAGCTGTTAAACTTGCCCAATGCAGGCGCAGGAGAAAATACGCCAATCCCGCGATCCATATCGGCGCTGTTTTTTTAAGCGCATGACCCAAAGTTTCTTTCTTAACAATCAAACTTATCAATAACACCACCGGCGGTAAGATGAAAGCTGATTCATGGAAGAATAAAGCCGACATGAACAAAGAAATAGAAACACCGATACGCTTAATAGACGTCTCTGGTCTTAAGAGAAAATCAGCGCAAGACACCATACACATCAGCTGTATGGCAAAAATGCCAGCTGTTTTAAAATTAACAATAATACCGTTAAGTGGATGCATTAAAACAAAAACACCTGTTAATACCCCAAACCATAACTGCCCAGACATGCGCCACAGCCATAAAGCAAGCACCCAAACGGCCGTTATAAAAAACAATAAATTAATAAGATGCATCCCAAATGCCCTGCCACCCACTGCCCAATAGAGCATCTTAGGCACAATTAACGCAAAGGGGCGGTAATACACTTCCGTCGGAGAGCCTTCAAGATTTAAGAATCTCGACTTGTCTGGAATAAAATTAACCCATAGATTCTTTGGATCCCTCCCCGCCTCATCAAAAAAGACATGGTCATCGATCATAAACGGATGATTCAATCCATTAGCAAAAACCAGAACACCTAATATCAAAAAGAAAAAGAATAAATTATTGGGCTTCGATAAGTATGGGATAATTCTGTGCAGGTTCATTAATTTGGATCTCCAATTCATCGACACCATTAACCCTCATAAATGCCTCTTTTCGCTGGCCTTCCTTAGTGATATACATGACCTTTCCAACCGATGCTAAGGTATCTTCTCCACTAATCCGCCATTGGCCTTTGCCAACTTTATTGACCACATCAATCAAATGACGCTGTTTTGCATAATCGTTAACATCAACATTTGACACAAGCACTTGACGCTCAATATGCAACTCCCCATTTGCTTGAGGAACAAAAACAAGCTTACGATAAAATTCTTCACTATAAATGCGCCAATGGTAAACACTACCGCTAGATTCGTTAGGTGATCGGGCATATATCCATTCTTTTGTCAGCACCTCACCTGTATCCGTATTAAGCTGGCTATACATAAACATATCTTCCTGACGATCAAAAACAGCAAGGGGAAAGCCGAGGCTATAATCAACAAACGATTGAAATTCACGCCCTTTCCCTTGTAAGACAAACTTTAACTGCGCCTTTTCATCCCGACTAGGCCCCTGGGACATCCAAACGCCTTTAACAAGACTTTGCGCTTTACGATAAAAAGATGTCTTTAACATAAAGAAATCATCTTGTCTTTGATGTGTAAAACCATCTTGGGGGGAATTCTTGGTTTTTAATGGAAGTATTGAATTAAAAACAATCTGTTCATCACTAACATCTACATTGGCCGTGTGATAATGAAATTGCTTCAGGTCAAGACGCTGTTTAAGCCTGCCTACCCCACGACTAAAGTCAGCAGGCTCAATAACAATATCAGCACATATTGAGGATGCTTGCAAAAAGAAGACCAGAAATATAAATATCAAACTCTTCATCTACGTGATAACTCATCTAGGGCCTTACGCGCCACTTGATTAGTTGGAAAAACTCTTAACACTTCTTGATAAACACGCACAGCTTCATCTTTTTGCTGCTGTGCCAAAAAACAGACAGCCAAATTCATCCGCGGCTCAATATTATATTCATTAGCCAAAATCGCTTTTTGAAAATAAATTTCAGCCTGCTTCCAATTTTGTTGCGCATATTCAATCGCGCCCAAGGTATTTAAAATATCTGTATGTCCCCTCTTAAGCCCTAACGCTAAACCAGCATTTTTCTTAGCATCATCAATCCTTCCATCAACCACATCAAGCTGAGCTAAATTTAAATATATAATCCAATCTTTTGTTCTTTCAGCAATAGCCTTTAAGAACTGCTCCCTGGCTTTTTGTGTATAGCCCTGGCGTTTATAAACTGTCCCTAAAAAATAATGCACTGCTTTAAATTGAGGATTTTCAACAATCCATCGTTGATATAAACGCTCTTCATTGCTCCATAAACTATTATTACGCCAGGTCATAAATAGGAGCACAATAATGATCGCCGCATATGCTGCGTATCGCAAAAAACTACGTTGAAGAAGATATTCAACAATTAGAATAACCGCTGTAAATAATCCAAT
>CAZCHB010000139.1:0-5403 GCA_964498235.1 uncultured Planctomycetales bacterium | reverse complement strand
GGCGGTAAGGAAGCAAGACCGTCAGTAAGTTTATCCAGCCAGTTCGGCAGTTATCAAACCCAAAGGCATGGCCTTAGTGTTAGCGGAGGGACGCGCCTTTTCGCGTATCAATTTAATTACAGCCATGAGGATACGACGGGCTATCGTGCTAACAGTGATTATTGGGCCAATGATTTTAATACCCGCCTAAGCGTTGATCCGACGGATGTCTTCGGGATTGATTTCGCCCAAGGGTTTCATTTAGACCGTTATCAATCACCGGGAGCTCTTTTTCTAACCGATATTCAAAGTATCGGCCGGCGCGGGGTTAAGTCCAGCCATCGGGATGATCGCAATTGGACATCGGATGCCCATTTCGATGTTACACCCCGGTTGAAATTTAACGCGGGAACAAGCGAAGGGGAGTTTTCAATCTTCACATCCTCGCGTAAACGTAATACTAAGTCGTATTCAACTGGAACGCCATTGTACGAAGCGGCCTATTTGACAGCGTCGTATGAGTTTCAGCCTAAACTGATTCTATCAACACCCTTAACAGACCGTTTAGACAATAAATTGACCGGAGGCTATGATGAGTTTTATGCTAAAAGCCGCAGGCGCAGCGGCAATTTGGGTCCAAGTCAGGATCTGACCTATGTGTCCAAAGCGACACATGAAGTCTATCTTCTTGATGAAGTGACCCTTGATGATAAGTGGCTGGTTAATGCAGGCGTGCGCGGCGCGTGGGCGCAATATGTTTTTGATCAAAAAGCCCAGGTATCTGCCAAGTCCAAGCGTTCCTCGACGACACAGGGGTATGAAAGCGGTTTGGGTTATAAATATAATGCTAATTCTAAGGTGTATGTCAATTACGCACAGTCGTACCGTCTTCCTAATACAGACGAGTTTTATCAAAATATTTATACGGCATTTGGCGGAGGCGGTGGGCTTAATACTGAGTTAAGGCGTCAAACCGGTCGTCATTATGAATTAGGAATTAAAGACAATAGCTTTAAGAATGTAAAATTAGGGCTGAATTTTTTTGTTGAACAGTATAAGGATGAAATATTTTTAGATTATGTCAGTTTTAATCTTGTGAATACCAATTATAATGGACGTACACGCCATTATGGGGTTGAAGCTGAAATATCGCAGGCGTTTCTTGATCAAAAAGTTGAGCCTTATTTTAATGTAACTATCCAAGACGCCGTTTTTGTGAAGGGAAAATATTCAGGTAACAAGATGACCAATGTGCCCAGTCAAATGGCAAATGCGGGGGTGATATTGCGGCCCATTGATCAGGTGACAACGACCTTTGCTGTGGGCGAGGTGGGTAAAAGATTCGCGGTGACAGATACCGGCAATACGCACGCCAAATTAAAACCTTACACGACGCTGAATTGGCAAGCGGTGTATAGTTTAAAGAATTTGGAGCTCTGGTTGAATATTAATAATATGTTAAATAGTCAATATTTTGCGTCGGGCGTTTATTCCCCATTTTCAGATGATATAGGCTACTACCCAGCTTTGGGGCGTAATGTAACCGCCGGCGTTAAAGTGAATTTCTAATAATAGGGCAGGCGCTAACGATAGGGTTTGATAATGAGTACTGCAGTGCCGAAGGTTTCTGTTGCCATTACCTTTTATAATCAGGAAAAGTATGCGTCACAGACGTTAGAGAGCGTCCTTGCTCAAGAGGTTAATTTCCCTTTTGAGATTGTGATTGGTGAGGATAATTCCACCGACGATACGCGTGCGTTGATTAAACAATACCAAGAAAAGTATCCTGAGCTGATCCGTGTTTTTTATAACCTTAAAAATTGCGGGGTCGTTCTTAACATAAAGAATGTGTTGGATAATTGCCGCGGCAAATATATTGCTATCTTAGGCGGAGATGATCTTTTTTCCTGTAAAGATAAGCTGCAGCGTCAGTATGATTTTCTAGAAAGCCATCCTGATTATGGTTTTGTTCATTCAGACGCGCGGTTAATCATTGACCACAACACGTCAACCCCGCAGATTGCTGAAAGCGCTGAAGCGTATTTTAATTTATCCATCAAATCCGGTCAGGTGTACGAGGATTTACTTAAGAAGTGTTATGTGGTTGCTAGCACGGCATTTTTTAGGAAGGATTTGTATGATCAATACGGCCAATTAGCCCAGTGGCATGCCATGGGATTCTTGATGGAAGATTTCCCGTTATGGCTGGCTTTTTCCAGGGTGGCTAAATTCGCTTATATTAATGAAGCGTTATCAACCTACCGTATTTTGTCCAATACTGTCAGCCGGCCCCGTGATCCGTTGAAAGATTTAAAGTTTTGGCTTTCTTCAGCGCAGGTTTCTTTTTATTTTATTAAACAATACGGTGCCAGCGATGAGGTGCGCGCAAGGGTCTATAATAAAAATTATGCGTTTTACTTAGAATACGCCATTCATTTTTCAGATACTGCTAAAGCCGCGGAGGCGTTGGCCTATTTTCAAAGCAAGGGGCAGGCTAGGCTTGAGCATTATTTCTATTATTGGGCGGCTAAATCAACTGTTGTTTTATTTATGTTGAAATCCTTAAGAAAAATATTTAAATGGCCGTCAAATAGTGTGCTTGTTATTTAATCAAACAAATTTGTTTGCTTGACGCTTGTATTTTTATGTGCTATCCTCTCGTTATTATTCCTACATTATACCCATAAGCTGTAAACGCATCACCGCCGTTAACAATGACAATTTGGGGAGGACGCATATGAACGCAATGTTTCTATGTCTTTTTGTGTCAGTAGGAATAATTCTAAGCTTACCGGCATCTAGCCTTGCCCAAGTTGCCGGCCTTAACTTAAATACCCAAGCCAATAATATCCAAGTTGACCCATCCAGCGGGTCAGCTAATTTGTCTTTCCATATTGATACGCCTCCCGGCCGAGGGGGGATAGAACCCAATCTTAATTTAGTTTATAGTTCAGGCAGTCGAGGTCTAGGCAATGCCGGGGTGGGTTGGAATCTGGATTTGGGAGCCATCACCCGCTCGCTTAAGAAAGGCCCGCCTAAGTATGACACAACCGACACTTTCCAGTTAAATGGAATGGATTTAATTTATGATAGCACAACAGGATACTACCGTACGGAAATCGAAGGAGGTTTTGCCAGAATTGAGAAGCGTGCCAAGGATTGGGTGGTGACGGATAAGAAGGGGATAAAATATTATTATGGTAGTGGCGGGGACAACATGGGCGTCAGAGACCCTGATAATCCGACCCATGTATTTCGTTGGCCGCTTTATATTGTGCAGGACATGAACGGGAATTTCATGCGGATTGCGTATCGGTCTGATCCAGGTTGGAACATGCTTTACCCTGCCTTTATTGTCTATTCGGGGAGCGCAACAGATGTGTATGGGGGGAATCCTCTTAGCACGAATTTAGTTGTTAGCGAGAATGCCAAGGTGCAGTTTATTTATGAGGAGGCAAAGAAGCCAACGACATCATATTCAACAGGGTTTAAGATTAGCAATGATAAGGTATTGGCCAAGATAGAGGTATATGGGGGCAATATCACCAATGGGGGAGTGTTACAAAGCGCGTATAAGTTTAATTACAAAGAAAGTCCGGATACAGGCAGAGATTTGCTTAGCAGCATTGAACGGCAGGGAGCGACGGGGATTGCGATGCCGCCAGTTACGTTTAATTATACAACAGTCGGAACAGTGGGAGATAAAAGGTTTAATTTAGCAAGCGGATGGAGTATTCCAGCAGGTATGCAGTTTACTAAGGATGCCGGAGGTCGCACGGTTGATTTAGGGGTTAGGCCAATGGATATTAATGGTGATGGGTACGTTGATTTTTTAAAGGGGTATCATTCATCTTGTGCTCCTGAAGGAGATTTTAGCTCATTGACGAAAGAAGTTTATATTAATAATAAGAATAAGGGTTGGTCAATCAACACAAATTGGAAGCTTGATGCAAATTGGATGGGTTTTACTAAGAATTGTGGGGATTATAATCAAGATACAGGTGTAAGAGTAGTCGATGTTAACGGGGACGGATGGCAAGATTTTGTTAGGAATGTTAAGAATGTGGATGGGGGTTATCTAAAGGATGCAAAGTTAAATAATAAAGTTGATGGTTTTTCTGATGATGCTAGTTGGATTCTGCCTAATGAAGCTGCTTTTGTCTCTAAGTCACAAGCAACAGTTAGAAAGAAGGTTGCTTGTCCTGAGTCGCCCCCATATTTGACCGGCGCAGTACTTGTTGATTGCTATCAAAATGAAACTGTTGAATATAGTAATAATTTAGGAGTTCAAGCGACAGATATAAATAGTGATGGTTTTACGGACATTTATGTAGCAGCATCAACGCTTGGTTTATGGAAGAATTTCTTAAATAAAGGTATTAATAAGGAGAAGGGTTGGGTAGAGGATAGTAATTGGGTTGCGAACGGACATTTTGATTTTAATGAAAACGTATCAATGGCAGATTTAAATGGGGATGGTTTGCCGGAAATTGTCAGGTTTTCATCGAAAGGTAATCTTATATTTTGGAATAACGGCCATGGTTTTACCCAGGAAACCAATGCAAGTTCCCCGTGGCTTAATCCGCCCTTAGCGGTTACGTCGGTGGAACTTGGTTCTACTGCTCAGTTAGTTGATTTAAATGGGGATGGGTTGACAGATTTAGTTATATCAGCCTCGAATATTCCATTAACAGTTTATATTAATACGGGTAGTGGCTGGCTTGCCAATAATAACTGGATACTGCCTGATGTAAAATTAGCCAACGGCGGTGTGCAGTTTGTGGATGTCAATGGTGACGGCTTGACGGATATCCTAAGTTATTCAACAAGCACGCCCCAGCTTTGGCTTAATCCTGGTAACACAGCTGATCCTGCGGCCAACATTAATTCAAATAGCGGGCCTTCTGATATTTTAGTCAGCGTCAACAACGGCATCGGCGTCACAACAGCCATTGAATATGATTCATCGCTTCATTATACGAATACATTTTTGCCATTTGCCTTTCCTGTGGTCAAGGCATTGACAGTCACTGCCGGTATCCGCAATTATGTGACTAATTATAGTTATAGCGGCGGCCGATGGGACACGACGTACCGTGAGTTCCAGGGTTTTGAGAAGGTGACGGTCACAGACCCTAACGGTAATTATATGGTCACCACTTTTGAACAAAGCCATTTTCATAAAGGCCGTCCGTTGGAAACAGCTACCTATGACAGCAGTAATCGGCTGTTAAATAAATCTGTTAATAAATGGACGGATCGTAATATTGTTTACAATCCTGATTTGAACATGTCTGGATCAAACACGTCTGTGTTTGTTTCTTTGTTTTATGCAAAGAATTACAATTATGAAGGAAGTTCCGCCCCGCGTTGCAGTATTCAGGTGTATTATTATGATGATTACGGCAATGTGAATGCATCCGT
>CAZCHB010000138.1:0-5406 GCA_964498235.1 uncultured Planctomycetales bacterium | reverse complement strand
AGTTTACAGTTCAAAAGTCTTATAGATAACCAAGGTTATTTGGACTTTTTCACTGTAAATCTTCGCAAACTTTTGGTAAAAAGTTCCTGAATGTGCCGGCATATAATTTGGTATTGCTTTCCTACGTATTAATAAACATCCTGGAAAAGGGATTCGGCATATTTGTGAAAGCCCGATCTCCCCCGTCACATGCCTGACCCTAAAAGGTATATTTATCACCCAACCGCAAGTACTGCCGTTGAACACGTGCATGTGTTACGGGGGCTGGGGGGGTGAGGGCTTGAACAAATGTGACTAAGCCCTTAACATAGCGCTTGTCGTACTGCCCTCTGCCAGCCTGAATATTTTCCATTAATTTGACTTTTTACCATCAATGGCTTAAATGCCTTATCGACGCCTCGCATCTTAGACAAATCGTTAATTGTCCAAATACCAGCCATCACGCCTGCTAAATGGGCGGCTCCAGCGACAGTGGTGTCGACCATCTTAGGCCGAATAACAGTTATCGCTAACATATCCGCCTGAAACTGCATTAAGAAATTGTTACGGCACGCCCCGCCATCGACGCTAAGTGTTTTGATTGTAATGCCCGACTCTTCCCGCATCAGATCAAAAACATCCTTAGTCTGATACGCGATTGACTCTAATGCGGCGCGGATAATGTGTTTCACATTAGCCCCTCTGGTTAACCCTGTAATAATCCCCCGCGCCTCTGGATTCCAATACGGCGCGCCCAGACCGACAAATGCCGGAACAAAATAAACACCCGCTGTGTCCTTAATACCCTCAATAATTTTCTGCGACGATGATGAGTCAGGGATAACCTTTAATTCATCCCTCAGCCATTGCACTACAGCGCCGGCGATAAACACCGATCCTTCAAGCGCATAAACAGGTGATCCATTAGCATCACAGGCAATAGTCGTTAATAACCCTTTCTTGGAATGCTTTAATTTCTTTCCTGTATTACAGACCATGAAACAGCCGGTGCCATACGTATTTTTAACAGTACCCGCACTAAAACACCCTTGTCCATACAAGGCCGCCTGCTGGTCTCCCATCACCGCATGAATAGGGATCCCCGGCGGTAAACCTGCAGCTGCTTTGGTATGCCCGAACAAATGGCCCGACGAAAGAACTTCAGGGAGGCAGGCCAAAGGAATATCAAAAATGTTTAGCAGTTTTTTATCCCATGATAGCGAACGAATATTAAAAAGCATGGTGCGTGACGCATTGGTGTAATCGGTGGCATGCACAGCCTTGCCGGTTAATTGATAGATAAGCCAGGTATCGACGGTGCCAAAACAGACATGCCCTTCCCTTGCTTTGGCACGAAGACCGGGCACATGTTTTAATAACCATTGTAATTTTGTAGCGGAAAAATACGGATCTAAACGCAATCCCGTCGCGGTTTTAATGTATGATTCGTGGCGTTTTAATAACGGTGCTAAACATTGGACTATGGTCCGGCGATCCTGCCAAACAATGGCCCGGCACAAAGGCCTTCCCGTCTTCCTGTCCCATACAATGCTTGTTTCCCGTTGATTGGTGATCCCAATTGAGGCGATCTGCGCTGGGTCAATATTGGCGGATTGTACCGCCTTACGGATAACTGCCGCAACTGAGTTCCATATCTCACGCGCGTCGTGTTCAACCCAGCCGGGATTTGGATAGTATTGCTTAAATTCCTGATATGCGCTTGCCGCAACCGCACCCTTCTGGTCAAAAATAAATGCCCTTGACCCCGTTGTCCCCTGATCAATGGCCAAAACATATTTCATCTTATCCCTTACCACTAAACACTTACCTCTTGGGAAACTACTTCCCCAATCTCTTGCGGTTCTTTTGATAAAAGTCTTCTCCCAACAACCGGCGTGCCATCATGTCCTTATCTAAGCCGTTATCAAAATCATATTCCATGATCGCAACTAACTGCAGGATCTCATTAAAAGGTTTTAATAATAATTGCGGATTCGAAGAAGCAATATCATCAATCATTTGTGCGTACCCAGCTGGAGATTTTGAAATCTTAACATTTTCCTTCCGATAACGCTCAACAAATTCATTAACCGTCATAACCTTCGCCTGATCGTCAATCAACAGCGTCCACGCCTTACTGCTAATGCTTAGTTTTGCATAAAGAGTTGACGCATCAACAACATCCTGCACCATATCATTAGAACCAGCCGCCCGCGCGCGGGCAACAGCTTGTCCCGCCACTAAAGCTTGAGCGACTTGCGCCTGCTGTACTGCTTGGACGTGCTGTAATACCTGCCCTTGCGCCATCTTCGCCGCTGTTTCATCAACAATACGGGCAATCATGGCCTGCTGAATTGCTTGCGCTTGTCCCCGCTGAATTTGAGCCGCCATCTGATTCGCCAACTCCCCTTCAACAGCCCGCTTGAGCTGTTCCTGCTGTATGGCCTGAAGCTGGCGCTGCTGCATGATCCGATTCATCTGGGCTTGAATTTGTAATTGGATTTGCCGTGCCATGATCTGCTCACGAATGGCTTGGATCTGAGCCGCTTGGTATGCGGCCGCTTGCTGTTGATACGCTTGAATCTGTGCTTGTTGCTGGCGCTCTGCAACAGCTTGCTGTAATGCCTGCTGTTGGGCTTGTTGGTAAGCTTGAATTTCAGCTTGTTCACGGGCCGCTTTCATCTGCTGCTGTTGTTGAACAGCAGCACCGGCATGAACAAGATTGGACTGGAGAATGCTAATTAATAAAAAGAAAAGAAAAAGAAAGGTAGCCATAGGTTTATTATAACATTGCTGGCTTAAAATTGATGCTATGGTTTCTGAAAATCTAACGGTAATTTTGCAAGCGCGGCCTTAGCGCTATCATGAGCACAGATACTTACAGCCTGCGTATAATATTCTTTGGCTTTAGTTAAATTGTTAAATGCGTTAGACTCTATTTCTCCCAACAAGAAATAAGACTGGCCGATAAAAGCGGCATCATTAGTCTTATTAAAACCTTCAATAGCCTTATTTAATTGCGTTTGAGCATCCCGCAGGATGATCTTGGCATCGTCAATCATCCCTTTTCGATATTGAGCGACCCCATTACCAAATAAAATGCTCCCATAATTCATTAAACGATGCGGTGAAGGATCCATGCCAATGGCCTGACGGATTTTAGCTAAACCTTCTGTCATTTTATTTGTATCGATAAGCTCAAGAGCCTGTGCTTCCAACGCATCAGCCTGTAAACGCAGTTGAGGGTCAACGGGAAGATCGGAGGGTTTCAGATCTGCGGTAATTTCCTTAATCTCATCACGAAAATACGTCACCGGCGTATCAATGCCGGCATCAACAAGAATGGAATCTTTCTCTTCTTTTAGGATCTTTCCCTCAACCTGCTGGCCGCTGTTAAGCTTAATCAGTTCAGCATAAGCGTTCAAAGAAATAAAGAAGGAAAGTGCAAATAAAACACGTGAACAATTATTGGGCATTATCTGTCGTAGCTATATTAGCCACCGTGTTCGACATTTTATCGGGCATATCAATAATTTGCTGTAATAAGACCGCGGCTTTTACCGCATCTTCCTCATTCTTTTCGCTCTTAAAAATCTCAAAACTCCTGCGTGCGGCTAGTGCCGCCGGCAGTTTCTTGTCCGTCATTTTATTGGCGATGCTTAACATGTAAAAAACCATTCCATTATCTGGAAAATTCTTCGCTGCCCCATCAAGTAAATCAGCGGCGCGCTGAAACTCACCCGCCTTAAGTAAAATTTGGCCCAAAATTAAATAAGGGTCTTGGTTCGTGGGATCCAAACGAATGGACGCGTCCAAACCAGCTAACGCTTCTTTATAATCCTTCTGGCCAATCAAAGCAATTGATTGGGCCATTATCTTGCGCGACGCTTCTTTTCGCGCGGGTGTTATCTCTTCAGTACTGCCGACTTTTTTAGAAGCATCTTCCTTTGGCTGGCATCCTGAGGCAGCAACGGCGATCATAAGGCATAAGAATATTTTTTTCACATCTACTCCTTACATTAATTAGCGTTTACCAGCGGTAATTGTTGACAAATATTGATGCACCCCGGAGGCGGCGGTTCTGCCTTCATTAATAGCCCAGACCACCAGGGACTGCCCGCGGGTCATGTCGCCTGCCGTAAAAACACCAGGCACCGTCGTCATTTTATTCGCGTCTGCCTTTACGTTACCGCGAACGTCAACCTCAACACCTAACTCTTCAAGCATTCCCTTTTTCACCGGCCCCGTAAAACCCATGGCCAGCAGCAGCAAATCGCATTCCATTTCAAACTCAGAACCGGGAATCTCGCTCATCTTCATTTGTCCCGTCGCTGGATCTTTCATCCACTGCAAACGAACACCATGCAATTTCTTAAGCTTGCCGTTTTCACCGGTTAATTTCTTGGTCATGATGGAATAATCACGGGTTACGCCCTCTTCATGCGACGTGGATGTGCGTAAAATGAAAGCCCAGTTGGGCCACGGATTATCAGCGGCACGAGTCTCAGGCGGCTTAGGCATTAATTCAAATTGGTGCACCGATACAGCGCCCTGACGGTTGGATGTGCCGACGCAATCGGATCCTGTATCACCCCCGCCTAAAACAATAACCTTCTTTCCCTTGGCCGTGACCTGTTCCATGTTAGCAGGCTTCACTTGCGCTAAATGATCAACGTAGGTTGTCATAAATTTATCAACGGAATAATTATTATTGCGTAAATTCTGCTGAGGCAAAAAATACATTGCTTGGTAAACGCCCTCTAATTCACGCCCTGGAATTGGCAATTCTCGCGCCTGCTCTGCGCCTCCGCACAAGACAAGGGCATCATATTTAGACTGCAGTTCCTTCGCGGATATGGTGACGCCGACATGCTGACCGGTCTTAAAATTAACCCCTTCTTCCGCCATGCGCTTGACCCGGCGCTCCACCACCCACTTCTCCAGCTTAAAATCAGGAATCCCCAAGGTCAGCAGACCGCCGATCACTTCATTCTTTTCATAAACAGTGACCTTATGCCCCAATTTATTTAATTGATCGGCGCATGCTAAACCTGACGGCCCGGAACCAATCACCGCCACCTTCTTACCTGTGCGGTGCTTAGGCACCTGGACTTTAATCAAATCATTATTATAGCCATGTTCAACGATGGCGAGTTCAATATTTTTAATGGTAACTGCCGGAGCATTAATGCCTAAGACGCAGGAGTTTTCACAAGGCGCGGGACAAACACGCCCGGTAAACTCAGGAAAATTATTTGTTTTATGCAGACGCTCAATAGCCTCGTCCCATCGGCCTTTAAAAACTAAATCATTCCAATCAGGAATAATATTACCGATAGGGCATCCGTTTTGACAAAAGGGAACGCCGCAATCCATGCAGCGGGCACCCTGATCACGTAATTCTTTTTCTTCAGGCAATTGGGTAAA
>CAZCHB010000137.1:584-5430 GCA_964498235.1 uncultured Planctomycetales bacterium | reverse complement strand
GGCACCATAAGTATCGTCGGCAGTAAAATCAGCGCTGAGATAAAAATTACGAATCCTGTTTTTGCGATCGTTCCGCGCGAAGGCCAATGAATTCCGCCCAGCTTCCAGAATCCCGGCACAGCAAAGGAGCGGACTAAACATATCATGATAAAAAAATGGACAATCAAATAAAAATATCCCAAACCAAACAGCGGCGAATTGCTGATGGCAATCGCCACTAATAGCCCCGCGGCGAGAAAATCATTCAGCCGCCTTGACTGGAAAAAACGCAGGATAAAAAATAGCAGTAACGGTAAAAAACTGTATAAGCTCTGGGAAATATGCCCTTCAATCATTGTCTGGCTGGAGAGAAAGGTGTTTAAAAAAACCAGGGCCGTAAAGATCACGAATTTATTGGTGACAAACAATTTCAGGATCAAATAACCGCCCAAGGCGCGCATTAACGCAGTAAACGCATAAAAAACAATTGAGAAGAAATGATGGAAATCAATGCCCGGATGGCTTAAGAATGGAGAAAAAAGGATATACAAAAATGCGACAATAATATTATCAATGCAATAAACGCCGGCGGATAAATGTGAGTACACATAACTTAACTGGTCATGCCGGTCATACAACTGCAGTCCGCCGTTAAAAAACTGGTTGATTAACGCAAATGTATTTACATACGGGATGCCGGCGTCAGGAGAATTGAGGAATTTGCGGTCTAAAAAGAAAAAGTGATCCGGATAAATAAAACCCAGCATCACCATCGACATAAGACACGATAAGAAGATAATCATGCGGCTTTAACAGTAAAACTCTCTTGTTTATGGCGTGACAATGCCTTTTCAACAATCATTTCCATGCGTGATTGAGGCTTATGCCTGATGATATTGCGCAGGCTTTTAAATAATCGCCATGGCCTGAACAAATAAGTGCAGGCATAAAATAATAGTATCCCCAAAAAGCGTAAATATTTCAATTGCCGGCTGCCGATATGCTCATTCCAGGAGATGACATTCTTTAAATCTGAATAACTTAACAGAGAGGTGAAATAATCGTCACTGAAATCCTTAATCCGCCCCTTAGCCTTTAGTTCATTAAATATCTCACTGCCGGGATACGCGGAAAACACCCACATCGACATGTCATCAACGCCTACCCATGCCATGCGGATGACAAACCAAAAGGACTCCGCGATATTCAAAAGCGTCTCCCCTGGAAAACCGATAATCATGTTCGCCTTGATGTTAATCTTGTTCTTAACAGCCGTGCGCATCGATACAAGCATCTTATCAGGATCGATCTTTTTCTTAATGCGTTTTAATGTCTCAATTGACCCGCTTTCCGGGGCATAACTTAGATTACGGCATCCTGAGGCATAAAGCAATTGTGTCACCTCATCATCCAATGCTTCTGACCGCGTCCCGCTGGGCAATTGCCAGGTGATATTTAATTGCCTCTCAATAATCAACCGGCAGAATTTCACCGTCCAATCTTTCCGCACAATGGCGGTTAAATCATAAAAATCAAAATTTTGCGCATTGTAGCGCTTGATGTAATCCTGCATCTCATCAACGACATCCTCGGGGGACCGCGCTGTCCATTTCGTCGTCCACATTGACGGGTTGGAACAAAAAGTGCACTGGTAAGGACAGCCGCGGGTGGCCATTAAAGGGACTGTGCGGCCAATATTGACCCCAAAACTGTGACCGCCTGCTAAGTATGTTTCAAGAGGTATCAAATCCCACGCGGGGCGGGTAATCGCATTGATCTCCTTAATCCGCGTCCGGCGGGGCGTCATCACCACTGTCCCCTCTTTTTTAAAACCAATACCTGCCACCTGCCTTACAGATTGGCCGCGCGTAAGCACATCCATTAATTCAACAATCGTTTCTTCTCCCTCGCCAAGCACGGCATAATCAATCACCGGACAATTATTTAATGAAAATTCCGGCAAGGCGGTAATGTGTTCCCCTCCAGCGATAATCACCGCAGAAGGAAATTTATCTCTTAATAAAAAACAAATCTGCTTAGCCAACGGCCACTCGTGAGAAAAAGGGAAAGATACACAAATAAACTCAACATCATGAGGGATGCGCAAAAGAATTTCGTCTGTTGTCAGGCCGTTAACATATAAATTCTTCCGGCCAAAATAGTACACCTGATGGATCTTCTCGCCAATCGCGTCAATAACCTTGACGCGGTGTCCAGCCGCGCGGATACTGGCCGCTAGATAAGCGATGCCAATAGGCGGGGTGGCGCTTAAGGTTAACGCTCCCGCGGCAAATAAACTTGGAAAACGGATAACGGCGACGCTAGCGATGACGCACCGGCACCTTTCTTAATTTCTCGTAAATAATACGCAGCATGAACAACGTCCCATGCTTGATGACCAACGATTTTACCCGCCCTCCGCTGCGGCTGCGTTCATGCGAGGGGTACTCCGTTATTAATCGTCCCAAACGCAAAGTATTCGCTAATAATTCAATCTCTATCTCAAAATTATCTGAGGTATAGGTAAAATTCCAGTATACATCCCGGTGAAAGACCTTAAAACCATTCAGCGCGTCTGAAAGGTAGCGCCCATGCACAAAACCAAAGAACCACGTTAAGATAATATTCCCAAAAGCCCTGACCCTTGTATATTCCTCACTGCCGCCGGTAATGCGCGAACCCACAACTAATCCCTTGTGCCGCTTGACCTGCTCTAGCAAAAGCGGCAAGTCCAAGGCATTATGAGAGAAATCCGCATCCATCATCGCGATATATTCTCCCTTTGCCGTTTCAAAACCCGCGCGCAAGGCATTGCCTTTCCCTGAGGGGCCGGTATTTGCGACCAAACGGACAAAGGAAAATTGCCTTACGGCGTCGGCTGTCCCATCCGTCGAATGGTCATCCACGACAATGACCTCAACGCCCTGGCCAAGAAGTTTAAGCGCGGCATCAACTTCGGCTAGAACTAAAGGCAGTGACTTTTCTTCATTCTTTGCAGGAATAACAACAGATAGGATCATTAGGCTCTTATTATATCAATCCAGATTAATATGTTAAGGGTTATTGTTTTCTCTTCAACGCTGTTAAATATCTTCCCTCCTCCGCCGGAGCGTAATACTGGCTGATATACGCAAGCAATGTCAACAGCTCTGGGCAAAGGAATTGATATACCTGCGGCACCTGCCGGTTAAGCAGGATGCGTTCCATAAATATATACTCCGGCCTTTTTGCTGACAATTCCTTCATTGTCAGGGACAATCGCGCCGTCGTCCATAAACTACTCATGGGAAAATCACGCATGCGCATAGGACGCGAGTCCATAATTGGAAAATAATAAAAAAATGGTTTCCGATCCGCCTGCGTCAAAATGCGCGTTTCAAAACTGCTTAAGATCGCCACATGGTCATCAGGCTTAGTCAGGCGCGCGATCAGCCTGGCATCTTCACTGAAATCAAATTCACTTTTAAAATAAGCTTTAAATGTCCTGTCATCCTTAAAATCTTTTTCAATCTTAAGGCCTTCATCAGTTTCTTTCAATGAATTAACTGTTAGTTTCCATGATTCAGGAACACGCCCTGAAATATGGTTAAAATAATGATCCAACCCTTTTACCCTCGGCGAAATGGCTGGATCCACTATCGGACTTGGGGATAAACCAAGCAGATTAGGGTAACTTAAATAATAATGGTTAGTCACTAAGGCAAATAAAGCTGTTACCGCTAAAACACCCCAAACCTTCTGCCTCACCCCGACACTCCAGGACAAACTGACCTGACGGGCAATATAACAAAGGACGAAAACAAAAGGAACGCCGACGGTGTAATAACTCGTCACAACTGAACGGCAGACATAATAATGGTGCAGGCCCAATCCATAAAAACACACTACGCCAAGTAAAATATGACGGCGGTCAATCTTTCCTAAAAAACATAGCCCCAAAACAATAATTAAACCCATGCAATAAACTACCGGAATGGCAAAACCCATAAACGAGGCCAAATATTCTCCCTCAAGTAGGGTGCTGTACATAGGCAGGTTCCCATGTCCGGCAAAAAACAGCTGCACACGCTCCATCATATTTGCCCAGAACTGGCTGGACCAAAGGTAGTGGCCTTGAAAAGCATAAAACCATGCCATGGTGCTAAACGCAATAATTGCCGAACAAGATAATAAATTAACGCCTGCCCTTAGCCAGGATTTCTTATCGAGGCCATAGCTCATAATCCCCTGACAGCAAAGATAAAACATGAATGTCAAGGTAATATAAAGCCCTGTATCGGAAACCAAGAACAAACAAAGTCCGCACAGGAAGGATGCGGCCCATAACAAGCAGGTCTTTCCTAGTCTTAAATGCGCCAGCATGAGAGACAGGATAACAACATCCAGAAAGAAACGGATGACCGTCGAATACGGATAGGTATAAACAAGCGGATAATTGCTGGGATGGAACACCTGCCATTTAACAGCCAGTAAAACACCGGCAACTGCCGCCGGAATACTTTTAAGCCATGACTTTAAAAAGAAATAACAAATAATAAAATAAATAATCGTCATCCAAACAAAAGCGCCGACGATCCCTTCATAAGAAAAAACACCTAAGGCTTTTGTCAGCAGGCCTAACAAGATTGGCATGCCGATGCCGTAATGGGCGTACACATCAATGTTGAGCATGCCGCCTTTAAGGTATACCCACGCTGGAGCAACCAGGGCTGTATCCATATGGTGCAGGCAGTCTCCCATATACATCCTGCCAACCACGGCCTGCAAGTCAGGGATGAATAATAAAAGGATAATAAAAGCAGGAAAGGCAATATTAATAAACTTGATTTGTCCTGATGATGGGTTCTTGACTAACGCGAATAAACGC
>CAZCHB010000137.1:0-574 GCA_964498235.1 uncultured Planctomycetales bacterium | reverse complement strand
GCTAATGCAGTCCTGATTTCCGGCCAGAATAATTTATTGAGCAAGGCAATAAGCAAAAGCGCATACGCTAATACCTTGGTCCATACAGGAAATCCGTAGACAAACCCTTTAAACACCGCGAATAAGATTAAAAATAGTAAAACCGCCTCAGTGATCACAAAAGATAAAAGTGATTTATAAAGTGCCTCGGTCATTAAACGAGAACGGAGCCGCCATAGCAAAAGGCCTTGGGCCAAGGCAACGGATAAAATAAAACACCGGTATAAAAACATTTCCCGTTCAGGCAAGACCAACTGCCGATGCCGGGGAAAAAGTTCACTGACTAAAGGAGACAGCGGGATCGGAATAAGACTATAGATAAATGACACGGCGGTTAAAAGCTGTATTGACGCTATGACCACCGCCGCCGCGCAGCAAACAACATTTAGAATCGTATAATCCCCATCCTTAACCCATGATTTTATCATGATTCATTCTTCCTTTTCATCGCTACCATATAATACCCTTGCTTAAAAGGCACGTAATGCCCACTCACGTAATTGATGAGCGCGATACAATCCGACGACCAAAAATA
>CAZCHB010000136.1:0-5438 GCA_964498235.1 uncultured Planctomycetales bacterium | reverse complement strand
GAAATAGAGTTAGCGTCAAAATTTGTTAATACAATTGTTAATGATCTGAATTATCAAAATCTTTCCGTAGTTCAAGAGGCTATTGTTTTTGCTAAGACAAGAATAAATCAGAAAATGACTACAGAAGACAGTTTAGACAGAGCTATGACAAGGGAAATTGTATTGCCTGAGGCCATTAACGCAACAATGTTTCCGGCGGGAGGAGGCAATGGGCGATGGGCGTTGACGTATCGGGATACAAGGGCGGGAAAAACAACAGGAGAGCATGAAGGAGAGATAATCAGCACGGAGCCTGTGAGAAGATACGTGATTAGTCCTCATTATGCTGAAGGGATTGTATATGCTGGCTCTGACGCTTTTGTTGTTCCTGGCAAAGAGAGCGAGAGAAAAAGATTCGGCCCAAGCATTCCAGTTCTTGAAGTAGTTCACATGGAGAAATTGCCGCAGATCTTATCCAGGGTTCCTGAAGGCATGAAATCCTTTATTTTTCATCCTGCAGAATCAGATAATTTAGCGGTCTTGTTGTTAACGAAAACGATGAACCCTGATGAAATCAGGAGCGCGCTGCAACAAAATGGTTTAGCACAAGGGGCGCAGATAAGCTATCGATTAAATACAGAGCATGATTTTCAGGGTCTTGTATCAGCCTCATCTTCTCTGCAAGAAAAGACTGAAATAAGGATTGTAGTACCGCGGGTAATAATTTCTGACAGAGCGCCCCGTACAGGCCGCAGCGAGTTGCATATAACGCGAACATCGCCTGATGGAAAATATTCAGCAGTATTGCAAGGGGAAGACGAAGGTGACCCGTGGAAAAAGAAACTGACCCTATATAAGGAAAGAATTAAATTTGCGCAGGTATCATTGCCTGTGCAAAATTTTTATTTCTCTGAAGACTCAAAAGAGATTGTTCTAATAGTCCCCACAAGCATTGAAGAAGGTTCAAGTGTGGATGAAGTAAGATTAAGTCTTGCTGATTTTATGAGTGAATATGAGAAAATGCAGGGCAATGCGGCAATGACCGCTTACGAAGCCCAACAAAAGGCGGTGGGATATTTAATGCAATTTTTTAGCCAGCATATTTCGGTATTTAATTTTGATGACGAAAGAAGAGCAGAGCTTACGCAGATGTTATCACAATTTGGAAAGAAGTTAAGTGATGAGATTATTATTAGTACTGTTAACGATTTTCTAAATCTTTTATTAGGGGCGCTTAAACGTGATGGTTCTCAGGAAGCGACCGATGTAGAGACGAGAATCAGAACTGCGACGCAGAGCAGTGTTGTTGCTAGCATCTTAAAGCCTTCTCATGATAGGCTTTACTGGACAAGATGGGTTAACAGGATGGAAGAATTGGTCCATGCAGATGCTAAAGGCCGCGACGCTGCGATGAATGCCGCTGAAATCAAGCCAATTGACGGGGGAATTGATTTGAATACGTTGGACAAAGGCTTAAGCGTTACAAAGGATGCTAATGATGGGGTACAGATGGAGGTTTCCGCCAGAGGAGGATCCGTTTTTGGCGGAGACCCAGCTATGCTTGAACGAATTGGGCGTGAAGGGATTTTACGCGCTAAGCCGGTTATCATACAGATACGCCAATTGCCTTCCGTTTTGCCGTTATTAGGCTTAACCGAGCTGGCGGATAAATTGCGGTTGACGAAGGGGTAAGAAATATTAGCGCAATATACAATATTTGTATATACTAGATGTAGGAGGCTAAACGATGAAAACACAGACAGTTAATATCGCATTTTCGGATGATTTGTTAAAAGATATTGATGCCGTAAGCCATGAAGAAGCGCGTAGCCGTTCAGAGTTTATTCGCGAGGCAGCCCGTGCCTATATTGCACGAAAGCGCGCTTGGAAAGGAATCTTTCAAGCCATGGAAAAACACGTAAAAGTATCGGGGCTTAAAGATAAAGACATAGGAACTGCTATTGTTAGTTATCGCCGTTCGAAAGCGCGTTTATGAAGGTTGTTTTAGATACTAATGTTATTATTTCAGCAGTCTTGTTTGGAGGCAAAAGCCGGGAAATTTTAGAGATGGGCATATCAGGAAAGATTAAGATGGCTGTATCTCACGATATTTTAAAAGAATTGGCTGAAGTTTTGATTGGCCGAAAGTGTCGAGTTGCTGCGCCTCTTGTTCAGAAAATTATCCATGAGTTCTCAGAAATCAGTGAAGTTGTTATCGTTACAAAAAAGGTGTCAGTTATTAAGGCAGATCCGGATGATAATCGCATCCTTGAATGCGCGTTAACCGCAAAAGCGCATTGTATTATTTCAGGAGATAATGATTTGCTAAGCTTAAGAAAGTTTAAGAAAATAAAGATTGTTTCCCCAAATGATTTTCTGCTTTTGGCAGGTAAATTAAGATAGGCAAGAGTCGCATTTCCCTTGACAATAATACTCCTTTTCTTTATATTGTCATGGGCCTGGAGGACATCTTCACCGCCTAGCACCTTACCTTAAGATTCTTTAAAAATTAGGACACATGAACGACGCAATTCTATATCTGGAAGACGGCACTTTTTTTCGCGGCCGTACTCTCAAGACGGCTGGAGAAACTATAGGTGAGGCTGTCTTTAATACCGCGATGAGCGGCTACCAAGAAGTCTTAACTGACCCTTCTTACACCGGCCAGATTGTTGTCATGACGTATCCGTTAATTGGTAATTACGGCGTTAACGACGACGATAAAGAATCAGATAAAATCCATGTTAAAGGTTTTGTTGTGAAAGAATTTTGCCGCCGCCATTCTAATTGGCGTGCCAAGCAAAGCCTCATTGATTACTTGGACGACAATAATATTTTAGCGATTGAAGGGGTGGATACCCGCGCGTTGACCCGCCATCTGCGCATGTCAGGGGCGATGAAGGCGATTATCTCCACGACGGATTTTGATCCTAAAAGTTTAAAGCAAAAATTGGATGCCTCGCCTTCCATGGAAGGAGCGGATTTTGTTAAGGAAGTAACCACAAAGAAGAAATATGTTTGGAAGGCTAAAGGGCCACGCCGGTATAAAATTGCGGCTATTGATTGCGGGATTAAATGGAATATCTTGCGCATTTTCGCTAATTTAGGATGTGAAGTCCAGGTGTTTCCAGCAACGGCCACCTTAAAAGATATCATGGCCGTTAAGCCTGACGGGTTATTCCTATCCAATGGGCCCGGCGATCCGGCGGTGGTAACCTATGTGATTGACACGGTTAAGGAAGCTATCGGGAAAATACCAATTTTCGGAATTTGCTTAGGCAATCAGATTTTAGGCTTAGCCTTAGGCGGCACGACGTATAAATTAAAATTTGGGCATCATGGCGCGAATCATCCGGTTAAAGACGTTCCGGGCCGGCGCATTGGGATTACCTCGCAGAATCATGGGTTTTGCGTTGATATAAAAAGTTTAAATAAAAAAGAAGTAGAGGTCATCCACACGAACTTAAACGACCAAAGCGTCGAGGGCATCCGGCATAAAACGTTTCCGGCTTTTTCAATTCAGTATCATCCAGAGGCGGCACCCGGCCCCAGGGACTCACAATATTTATTTAAACAATTCATCGATCTTATTGAAGAATCGAAATCCAAGGAGACCCCATGAAGAAATTTATTCTGGCATTACCATTGTTGTTAATGCTGACAGGATGTGCCGTCAGGGTTGTCGAGGATGGACAGGCGGGGGTCAAGGCAGATTTTGGTAAGATCAATGAAGACGCTTTAATGACCGGATGGCATTGGTATTTTCCCATGTTTTCGTGGATAGAAATATGGAATACGAAAACACAGGAAATAAAAGAAGCGGCTAATGTCCCTTCATCCGAAGGCTTGATATCGACGCTGGATGTGTCTGTTTTATATAATGTGCCTGTCGACAAGGTTGTTTACGTGCGTAAAACTAGCGGCGCATATTATCGTGATATAGTCTTGGAGCCGTATGTCAGGGAGGCCATCCGTAACGTTGTCAGTGGTTATGAAGTAAAATCTTTGTTTAACGAAAAAGGCCGTAAGGAAATCTCTGCCAAGATGCTTGCTTTTCTGCAAGAAAAAGTTGGTACGCGCGGAATCACGATACAGGATGTTCTTTTAAGGGATGTCCGTCTGCCGGATACTTTTTCTCAAAGCATCCAAATGAAACTCAAGACGGAACAAGAAGCCCTCCAGAAAGAATTTGAATTGCAGAAGGCAAAGAAAGACGCTGAAATCGAAGTGGCGCGCGCTAATGGCGTGGCGCAAAGCAACAAAATCATCGCGGGTTCTATTGATGAGAATTATTTGAGATATTTGTGGATTAACGGTTTGCAAAAAAATGACAGTCAAGTGATATATGTGCCGACAGAGGCCAATCTTCCCATCATGGAAGCCAGCCGATTACGCTTGCGGACACACAGTGAACAGAAATAAATATGCCCAAAAGAACTGATTTAAAAAAGATCCTAATTATCGGTGCCGGCCCCATTGTTATCGGCCAGGCCTGTGAGTTTGATTATTCCGGGTCTCAGGCGTGCAAGGCGCTCAAGGAAGAAGGGTATCAGGTTGTCTTGGTGAATTCCAATCCAGCGACTATCATGACCGACCCCGGCATCGCGGATGCCACCTACATTGAACCGCTTTCAACGGAATTTATTGAGAAGATTATCCAGAAAGAGCGTCCCGATGCTATTTTGCCGACCTTAGGCGGCCAGACGGGGCTTAATCTTGCGATGAAGCTTTATGAGCAGGGCATTTTAGCCAAGTACCATGTGGAAATGCTGGGCGCTAAATATGAAGTGATTAAAAAAGCGGAAGACCGCAATTTATTCAAGCAGGCCGCTATCAAGGTTGGTCTGGATGTGCCTAAGAGTTTCTTTGCGCATACCCTCGAGGAAGCCAAGAAGGCCATGGAGGGAATTGGTTTTCCCTGCATCATCCGCGCTTCTTTCACCTTAGGTGGCACTGGCGGCGGTATTGCGCATAACATGGATGAATTTGAACGTATCGCCTCATTAGGGATTGAATCCTCCATGATCCATGAGATCTTGATTGAAGAGTCAATTGAGGGTTGGAAGGAATACGAGTTAGAGTTGATGCGTGATGGGGCGGATAATGTGGTGATTGTCTGTTCCATTGAGAATTTAGACCCTATGGGTGTGCACACCGGCGATAGCATTACGGTCGCGCCTGTTCAGACCCTGACCGATGCTGAATATCAAACCATGCGAGACCAGTCCATTCGGTTAATCCGTGAAATAGGCGTTGAGACCGGCGGGTCAAATATTCAATTTGCCGTTAATCCCAAGAATGGGCGCATGGTGGTCATTGAAATGAACCCGCGTGTCTCCCGTTCCTCGGCGCTGGCCTCCAAGGCGACGGGTTTTCCCATTGCTAAATTCGCGGCGAAACTGGCTGTTGGTTATTCACTGGATGAGATCCAGAATGATATCACCAAGGAAACTCCGGCG
>CAZCHB010000135.1:1466-5448 GCA_964498235.1 uncultured Planctomycetales bacterium | reverse complement strand
AGAAAATATTTGATTAATCGTTTGGATTCTGACAACAATTGTTGTTTTTGTAATGCGTTGTTGGCATCCCGACTTCCAGCAGGGGTGTCGGAAAGCACAAATTCAAATTTAAAGGGATTTTCTGGATGAACCTTAATGCCTTTTAACATAGGTGAATTGAAAGAAGGACTTGTGAAAACCATGGTGCCAGGAATGGGCAAGATCAGTTCTTGAGTGCCTAACGCATGCGCAGGACCTAGCGTTTGTCCAAAAAAGGCAATAAGAAGACCCCCTATAATTAGCTTTTGTGTATATAAATACTTAGACATTGGTGAAAAGATACCATATATATAGGCAAAAAACCAATTTTGCAAATATCCTAGACTTTGACGCCTATTGACCTTAAAATAACCCCCGTGTCCAAACAAAACTCACTCATTTTTTGGGGTCTTCTGGCCCTCACCGCCCTCTGCGGCGTTCTCATCAATTTCCCTTACCACAATTTCCAGAATTTCTTAGCCCAAGGAGACCATGGGCGGGATCTTTACGCGGCAGCGGCTATTTTGCGCGGAGAGATGCCTTATAAAAACTTTTGGTGGGTGTACGGGCCGCTCATGCCTTACTACTATGCCCTTTTCTTTAAGATCTTTGGGATTCAAATTTCAAGCGTGTTATTAGGCAAGTGCGTGCTTAATATCGCGGCAGGAATATTCTTTTACCTTGGGCTTTCCCGCCTCCTGCCAGCCATCGGCGCTTTTGCCGCGGCTGTTTGGTTCATGAGCTTCCATCAGGATTTCTTTTTTACCTATAATCACGCTGGCGGGATTGCAATACTCTTAGCCTGCGTCTGGATGCACCTTGGTTATATCAAAACATCGTCAATAAAATATGCCTGGGGCGCAATCGCCGGTGTTTTTATTATGGGTTTGATTAAAATTAATTTTGCTGTGACAGCATTACTCATGACCTTGGCCGTCGTTGGGATAAACGATTATTTTAACCGCGCCGCCTTCGATACAAAAAAGAAAATCTTCGCCTGCGTTTTATTAATCGGCATTCCGCTCGCCTGGTTTAGCATCTACGCCTTGATGATGCATGGCCTGTCTTTAACTGAAATCCGCCAATGCCTGCCATATTTAGGCGGTGATGAACCTTACAATAATCTTGGGCCAATGGAGACAATCCCTGTTTTATGGCAGACTATCCTAAAAAGCATTACGGCAAGTTTTATCGATATAGCCATGTGCGCTATCATTGTTTTATCGACGATCCAAACCTTCTATTTGCTTTTTACAAAGAAACTTGATTCATCCGCGGCTAAAACCGTTTGGATCTTAATCGCTTATGTCATTTTGTTTTACATTTTTAACCTCCACGAATTCATTAAAAGCGGCGTATTTTACCGCGCGTTTTGGTCCCAGCCATTTAGCATGATGTTAAGTTTTATCATGATCGCCACGGCCTGTGCCTCACTTAAACAATGGATTAAAACCTTACTATGGGCTAGTCTTTTGCTGGTCGCGGCACTTGGTACTTTCAATGACACGCAACGCGTTAACAGCATCAAAAATCCCCAGCACTTTTTAGGCGGGCAAAAAGGCAATGTGTACATTTCAAACGACCGCTTTTGGATCCAAACGGTTGTCCTGACCACTAAACAATTGGGCACCGCGCTTAAACCTGACGAACTTTTTCTAGCGCTTCCTTACGATTGCCTTTACTATTATTTGACGGGAAAGAAATCACCGACGCGGCAATTGATTTTCTTTGACCATATTAAAATTCCGCCCGAACAAGAACAAACAATCATTGCGGAACTTGAAGGTGCGCGTATCGGCGGCATCTTAGTCTCCAGCCGTCAAAATGCCCGCGAGCATGGGCTGGGAACCCTGGGCGTCAGCTATTGCCCCTTCTTAACACAGTACATTAATACAAATTTCACCCCTGCCGCCAAGCTCGGTGACTGGGCCAATGAACCAGGCTGGGCGTGGAACCACGGGACACTGATCTTAAAAAGAAAATGAGCACGAAAAAAATATTCTTAATCCTGACAATTCTAGGCGTACTTCTCTTTAACGCCGCGGATTTTAATTACTATCCTCAGATCTCCCAAGGTGACCATGGACGGGATCTCTATGCCGCCCAAGAAATCCTGCGCGGTAAATTGCCCTACAAAGATTTCTGGTGGGTGTATGGCCCGCTCATGCCTTACTATTACGCGTTATTTTATAAAATAACTGGAGGAACTGTCGTCTCCTTCTTAATCGGCAAGATCATCCTTGAAGCGGTGTGCGCGGCTTTCTTCTATCTAGCGGCATCAACGTTGATGGCGCCTTTCATCGCCTTCATTGCGGCATTATGGTTTGCGGGACTTCAACAGGATTTCTTTTTCACCTTTAACCATATTGGCGGGATTGCTATGCAATTAGGCATTTTATTCCTGCTTTTTTCCTATATCCAGAATCAACGCACACGATTGGCTTGGCTGGCGCTTCCCGCTATCTTTTGTTACTGCCTGATCAAAATTAATTTTGGACTAGCGTCTCTCGCCGCTGTTTTGATGACCATCGGACTGACGGATTTTATCAATAAAAATCCTTTAGCGGATGATAAGAAAAAATTCTACTTAACTTCACTGGTTTTTCTGCCTTTCTTGGTATTTATTACTTACTGGATATTGCTCAAAGACCTGCCTATGTATGCCATCCGCCAGTGCATGCCGTATTTCGGGGACGACCAGCCTCATCATTTCCCGCCGTCAATGACCATTCCTTATTACTTTACCCAGCATTGGCTCACCTTCACCCATGCCTTAAGCGCGTTTCAGGACATCAGCCAGCGCATCGCCCAAGCCCCTTTATTATTCAAATTCATTAATATTGCCGGTGTCACGCTTAATCTGCTGATCCAATTATTATTACACAGCGCAACTATTGCGGTGATTGCGCTTCTTGCATTAAAGAAGATTACCGGCGAAGAAAAAAAGCGGCTTTTCTTAGCCGTATCTTGTTTAGGGATTTTCTTTGTCCTTAATTTCCACGAGTTTCTCGTCAGCGGCGTGTGGTACCGTACTTTTTGGTCACTACCGTTCTTATTCATGTTTCATTTTGTGATGACAGCAACAGCATTTGGCCGCCTGCCCGTAATCGCCCGCGGCCTCATCTGGGCTTGCTTTATCCTATCAATTACATTATCTGGAGTAATCCAATTTTTCTCAACCCAGCAACAAAAAATCCCGGACCGCTTCATAAATTCACCGCATGGGCAGATATTTACGGGTAATGAACCCCAATGGGTTGAAACGGTCAATGCCGTCACTTCATACTTAGCCAAAAGTATAAAGGAAGACGAACAGATTTTTGCCCTTCCCTACGACGATATTTATTATTATTTATTAGGCAAGGAAAGCCCCACAAGGCAATTGATCTTCTTTGACCATATTAAAATTCCTCCCCAACAAGAAGCTTCTATTATAGGAGAATTAGAAAGCAGGAAGGTTGCCTATGTACTGCTGTCAAACCGCTACATCTCTTCCGAAACCGGCTTAGGCGTCTTTGGCCAGACTTACTGCCGCTTAATCGCCCAATACCTCCACGATAAATACGCCCCTGTTGAACGCTTAGGCGGCAACTGGCAGGCGGAACCAGGGTGGGGCAATAATCACGGGGTATTGATCCTTAAGAAAAAATAATACGGTCTAATTCTTTTCATGCCAACGCTGTGGAACCTTGCGGACCTTGGTCATGTTGTAACCCTGATCTGCCAATTGCCTCATTAACCGCTCATAATCTTCGTCGGGAATGGCCGGCGTGCGCGCCATGAGCCAGAAATAATCCCGCTTATTGCGCCCGACAATGGTTTGGCTGTAATCGGCATTCACGTGGGTAATCAGGTACTCCGCCTTAAAAGGCCAAATAAACTGCATGCCCCACGTCGAGTTATTAACCCTATCGACGACAAAACCACGCGGATTAAAACGCTTAACGGGCCCCTCAAAACCGCC
>CAZCHB010000135.1:967-1456 GCA_964498235.1 uncultured Planctomycetales bacterium | reverse complement strand
CTTCATTAAAAGTCAATACTGTATCAATACTTCCGTCGGGAAGCATGGCGTATGTTTCAACTTCATTGTACGCTTTGGCCTCAATAAAAACGGGAATACACGCAATCACATACCAGGGCCCCATAAACTTCTTAAGTTCTAAATTCTCAACCGTTTTCAAGCGGGGCTGTACAGCCGCACAGCCGGCTAATAATAATGAACACATAACCAACATAATTTGTTTCATGGCCAGCTCCTGATGATGTTTTCCTTTAAAAGATTTCTTCTAACACCTGACGTCGGTAATCAAAGATAGCGTTGAGTTGTTTAACAACAACTGCTTGATTAAGCCAGGGCAATAATCTTGCCATCGGCACCTCATAATCAATAATATCCTCCATCAAAACCCCGCCGGAAACTTCGCTGAAGCGGTGCCGATGATGCCAATAACGGTACGGGCCTTTCAGCTGAAGATCAGCAAATTCATACGGAGCCCTCACATCCTTAATC
>CAZCHB010000135.1:0-957 GCA_964498235.1 uncultured Planctomycetales bacterium | reverse complement strand
GATATTCAACAACGGCTTAACGGTGTATTGCACCTGCAACCCCTCAAAGATACTGTCCGGCACTGATGAGATAATCTTAAAATCCATGGACGGCGGCGTAATCCTGGATAAATTACGAGGGTCTGAAAAAAATCGCCATGCTTGCTCTAAATTGATAGGAAGGGTTTGATTCCTTTTAAATGTATGCCTAGTCTTTATCATGCTTCAAACGCTCCAATACCGACCTATCCGTTTTGGGGCCGGGAGATTTTAGCTGGGTATCTGTGATAATGATCTAATCTTCGGAAAAACAAACCGCCGCCGCCAGAAGCTGATCATTGACCGTGGTTTTTATCATTTATTATAAGCACACTATAGATATTGGCTCTTAATCAATTGTTATTCTAACCAATAAACCAAATTCTGCAATTTATTAACCCGGATTTTGCAACACAAAATTTGCCGGTAGGCACTACCGGCGATGAAGATAGTCTACTGTAAAATGCGGGATTAATTCCCAATAAAAAACCCCTTGCTTGCGGCAAGAGGTCTTTTAATTCTGCTTTTAACATTAAAAACGGGGCCGACCGGATTTGAACCGGCGGTCTTCAGCGTGACAAGCTGATGTGTTAACCAACTACACCACGGCCCCAGACTTTTATAGACTAACTATATCAAATACATTTACAAAGATATGGGGTGTTCCAGCAACGCCGGATGACCCCAACAAGACCGATACTATAATATCCAAACTTCTTTTTGTAAAGTAATAAATGGACAAGGAAGGATTCGGCGCCCTTCGGGTCGGCCCCCCGCTCTATCAATTGCTCCTAATCGTCGCAATCGATAAACAGAGCTCCTTCTCATCCTTTAATGATTAGAAATTCTTAAAAATGGACAAGGAAGGATTCGAACCCTCGACCTATTGAATGTAAGTCAATTGCTCTAACCAACTGAGCTACTTGTCCATAATTTTGA
>CAZCHB010000134.1:0-5494 GCA_964498235.1 uncultured Planctomycetales bacterium | reverse complement strand
GTTTCTTACAATCCTATTCGTGCAAAGATGACTTTTGCATCTCGAGGATGGACTAGTGGAAAGAATAATTTCTTATTTAAAATTTCAACGCCATTAGTATTGAAAATCTTAGTTAATCGCAATCAGGGTGTATTTAATCAATTGGTGCGCTTACTGTACCAACAGTTAGCTGAGCAGGGCATCGATTTAAAAGTAATTTATTATGATAATGAGAGTGATTTAACAGAAGACTTTCTCAATAAGGTTAAACCGCAACTGTGGTTGAGAATGTTTGTCAGCGATCAGGTTAATCCTTCAGGTTTTGTTCAAGGTTGGTTTTCAGGAACAACAGAACTTGGAAGATTATGGATGCATGAAGATAAAGTTATGGGTGACTTGCTTATTGAAGCTAATAAGAGCAAAAGCGATAAAGAGCGCATTGAGCTGTATCAGCGGATTCATAAAAAAGTTATGGAAGATCAGCTGGCTTTCTTCCTTTTTTCTCAAAACTTTAATCATGCGATATCAGCAAGAGTGAGTAATACGCGCCGTTATTTTAGTAAGTATACGCAAGATTATTTTATTAAGGATTGGATTCTTTCCAAAGAAAGGAGGAATTAATCATGGACATCATAAATTATGGTTCAGATGATCTAAATGAAATGGCCGCGTTAAGCTGTTGCTGGCCTCCGGGATCAGAAACAACACGGTTTCCGACAAACTAGTACAAAGAATTAGCGTTATAGCCGGGGGGTCACCCCCGGTTCTTTTTATTCCATATGAAGGCATGAAATATAACCATTGTCCTAAGTTGGCAGTTCTAGGCTTACGAGCATCATTGGAGGATTTATGCAATTCTCAATGCATACCATTATTGTTCCTAATTTCCCTAATTATCATGAATATGTTCTTTATAATACGCGATCTCAGGCGATGGTTAAGATTAATCAGGAGCTAAAGGATGGCATAGACCATTTTAATCATCCAGATTATTTAATAACTGTAAAGAAATATGCAAAAGAGATTAGCCAGCTGAGGACAATGGGCCTTTTAGTTCTAAATGACGCTGAGGATTACGCTCGATTAAAAGCGCACATGGATCAAGTTAAATTCACAATTAATACGAAGATATATTATCCAACCATACTAACAACTTACGCGTGTAATTTTAAGTGTACGTATTGTTTTGAGGAAAGCTCACGTGTTAATGAGAAAATGTCCATGGAGACAGCTAATCAGACCATTGATTGGTTAAAGTCAAATGTTATTAAACATCGATATCAGCATCTTTATTTGAACTTTTATGGGGGAGAGCCTTTGTTAAATAAGCCGGTGCTTGAGCATATAGCACTAACGTTAAGAGAGTGGTGTTTGGCGGGGGGAATAAAATTTAATTTTATGATGCAAACTAACGGATATCTAATGACGCCGGAATTAGTTGATAAGTATATGCGTATGGGGTTAGCTCAAGTTCGGATATCGGTTGACGGGGTTGGGGAAGATCATGATAAGACTAGGCCTTTGCGCAATGGTGGAAAGACTTTTGATGTTATAATGAAAAACATTATTGCTTCTTGTGAGAAATTACCTATTGGTATTTCCGTAAGTTTTGATAAGGGAGAAATTGGTCATATTGAGAAGCTACTAGCGTATTGCTATGAAAAAGGAATTATAAATAAGTTGGGTCGGTTTATTTTCTCGCCCATCCATGCAACGCTTGGACCGGACGGACAGACTGAGAAGATTCAAAATGCCCATTGTATGTGTAATTATGAAGATGATGCATTAATTAGTGCAAACCGCCGGATCCGCGAAGCTATGTTTAAATACGGTTTGGATGTTAAAAGCGGCATGTCCACGTCAATTTGTCCGGTAACTAATCACGAGGCGGGTATTACGATTGATCAAAAAGGCCGTATGTATAAATGTAATTCAATGTTGGGGCATGCTGAATTATCGACAGGTAATGTAAAAGATAACGATTATAATAAATTGCATTATGAGTTTGTCCATTTAGATGTATTTAATCAATGTCCGCAGGATTGTACCTATATGCCAATGTGTTCAGGGGGATGCCGTTTATCGTCTTTTATTAAGGAAAAGAATTTTAGGACTCCTGCCTGTCATAAGCCTTATTTAAATAAGATGGCGGCAGAGATTATAAAGAAAGAATACATGGATAAAGTACAAGCAAAAAAGATAGTTCAAGAATCGCCAAGATGATAAATCGGTTTATTGCTAAGCACCTGCTGTTAATTGTCTTAATATTTATAGGTATGGCATTGTCCAGTATTTTTATGCTGGCCTTGCCTCTTGCGTTTAAATGGGCTATTGATCACTATAGCAGTAGCTTATTTCAAAGAGATCTTCCTCTATTCTCGATTTTCTTTATTGGCATAATAGCGCTGAAAGTTTTTTTACAGAATTGGTCAAAGGAGAGGGCGTGTTATTTGACAGAGATGTTGATAAATAGCTTGTCTGTCAAGGTGTATGAACATGCGTTAAACTTGTCAGTTTTAGATATTCGTCGTCGACAGCCATCAGAAATAATTGGCTTGTTGACAATTGATATTGCTCAATTAAAATTGTTTTGTGTGTCAGAAATATTGCAGGGAACGCTAAGTATATTAACCATGATTTGTGCGATGGTTATTTTGGCTAGCATGAATGTGTGGTTGATGTTGATTGTTTTATTGGGTTCATTAGCAGTGTCTTGGGTGTTGATGCGGGCGGCCCCAAGGTTGAAGGAAGGCTTTAGGCAGTATAAAGATATTTATCATGAAGGCATCAATAGAGCGCAGGAGGGATTAACAGCCATAAACGTTGTAAAAAGTTATGATGTTAAGCTAAAAGAAGTAAGTTGTCTGCAAAGCAAGATTCAATTGTCATCTCATGAGTTTTTGCGTGAACAAAAATGTTATCATGTAACAATGTCAGCGTTAGAGTTGATTGTAGGTGTGGTGGCGATAAGTGTTTTATTGCTTGGCGTTGGTTCAACATCAGTTTTTCATTTGTCTTTGGGGGAACTGACAGTGTTTTACGCGTACATGCTGATGATGTTTTCTCCTATATTACATTTGGGGTCATTTTTAAGCGGATTTAGTCAGGCGAGGGTTGCATTAGAAAAGATTAGAAACTTTTTATCTGTTTCATCGGATATAGATGACCCAGCTGTTATGATTTCAACGGCAACAATAAGGGGTCGTTTGGAAGTAAAGAATCTTAAGTTCCAATATCCAGGAGGCAAGAAAGTTCTAAATAATATTTCGTTTGGGGTTTCTCCCGGTGAAATGCTTGGAATTGTGGGTCAAAGCGGATCAGGAAAGTCCACCTTGGTTCAATTGCTATTAGGGTTACTTAAACCAAGCGCAGGCACAATTTTAATTGATGATTGGTTAATAAAAGACATAAAAGCGTCAGTTAGGGCTCAATCCATAGGTGTTGTTTTTCAAGATGATTATTTGTTTTCTGGGACGATTAATGAAAATATTTGCTATGGTTTAAATCATGTTAATGAGAGAGATGTTATTCAAGCGGCAAGGGCGGCGTATGTTTCAGAGTTTATTGAAGAGTTGCGGGATGGGTATAATACGAATATTCAAGAGCGTGGGTTGAACTTATCCGGCGGACAGCGGCAGCGTATTGCTTTGGCAAGAGCATTGGTTCGAAAGCCTAAGATATTAATCTTAGATGAGGCAACATGCGCCTTGGATGCGTTGACTGAGAATGCCGTACAAAAATCAGTTAGGTTGTATTGTCCAGATGCAGCTATTATCACCATAGCTCATCGTTTTTCATCGATTGTAGAGGCGGATCGTATTATTGTGTTAGAGCAAGGTAGGATTGCCGAGCAGGGAGATCATAATTATCTTTTGAATCAAGGGGGTCTTTATAGGACGCTATATATTGAACAATTTAAAAGCCCATGACATTTTCAAAGATTCTCAATAAGTTCTTTCCTCGCAAAATATCTCATCAAATTATTCTAATCTTTCTAGTTTTGGTTGTTTTGCCTTTAATTTTTATGGGATTCTCGTGTAATGCCACCACTTAAGCAAGCGAATTTTAAGTTAGAACCGGCTCTTTGTTAAACGACTTAAAATATTGGTTTGGCGTCAAGTTATTTAAGGCCTGATGAGGATAATCGGTGTTGTAGTCGATGATCCATTGGTTTAAAGCTTCGCTGAAGGCGAATGGATTATCCCAATCGTATGTCCAGACCAGGTCCTCTTTGAGAGTGCGCATGACCCGTTCGGTGTCCGAGTTGCCTTTGGGATTTGACCAAGTGGTGAATATCTGTTTGATGCCAAGCAATGAGCAGCTCATCATAAAGCGTTGGGATGTGGGCTGGCAGCCGTTGTCTGAGATTAAGAATAGTTCCTGATCTTTGAGATGTTCACGAATGCCATTTGGGAACCGGTTATTGACGGCCATTTCAACAGCATTGAGCCAATCATCGGTTTTAGACTGAATGCCTAGCGAATAACCGACGATCTCCTTGGTGCACCAGTCAAGGACGACGCATAGATAGAGCCAGCCCCAGGGTGTGATTTTGATCTTGGTCATATCAACGCCCCAGAAGAGATTTGGTCTGTGGGAGCGTGGTTTTGAGCGCATTGGACCGCGACGGGCGCGAAGACGTTGCTGCTTGGTTACGATGAGGCTATGTTCTTTCATCACTCGGTAAATACGGTTGATTGCGACATTATGATGCTGCCGGTATTTTAAGTAAGCCCATATACGTCGATAACCCCAGAGAGGGTGATCAATTTTGATGGGCTCAATCATAGACAACAGCTCTTGATCGCGTTTTGATGTGGCTTTAGATCTTTGGCGTTTCATAGCTCGTATTCGCTTTTTTTTAACTCGATTGTCAGGTCGCCGATAATATGGCGCAATTTACCGACTTGGGCTTCCAGGCGCTGTTCCTTATCGGTCTTTTGTTTGACCTCAAAAGACTCATGGCAATTAGCCAGGAATTGATCGCGCCATTTGTAATACTGGGTTTGGGCTATTTGGTATTTCTGGCAGAGCTTGGTTATTTCGATCTGGCCGGATAAGCCCTCTAGAACGATTTGAGATTTTTGTTTGCTGGTCCAGGTGCGTTTTTTCATCGAATCGGCTCCTTTTTGATTACGAGCCAATTCTAACTTAACTATCTACGGTCTGCCACTTTCTTAACTGGTGGCATTATAATTAATAATCCAGTTATATTGACAGAATCCCGTGGGAGATGTAATATCCTAAAAACTAAATTTATTTAACAAGTGAGGGTGTAATGCAAAAATTTTATGTAGCCGTATTGACAGTTTTATGCACAGGCGCTGCCGTTACAGTGTATGCCGCTGATCCCGTCGTTGCGGTAGGCAAGCAAGTCAAATTAGATTATACGTTGACGGTTGATAACAAGCAGGTTGAAACATCAATCGGTAAAAAGCCGTTAGAATTTGTTGTCGGTGATAAGAATATTATTCCGGGATTGGAAGCAGGATTAGTGGGCATGCATGTCGGTGAA
>CAZCHB010000133.1:0-5503 GCA_964498235.1 uncultured Planctomycetales bacterium | reverse complement strand
ACCCATTTCTGTACGGCCAAAAGAATCAGGAACAATGCGGTTCTTTTCAAACGGCGAAAGGTTGACCCACATTTCTTTTTCAGGAGTGGTCAAGGACGCCAGAAAATAAGAAACAATCTTTTCCCCTTGTGCCTTAATGGCATCTTGACCCAAAGGCTCATCGCCCGTATCAACGATAAAATCAAATTTAAAGGGATTATCTGGGTAAAGCTTAATGCCTTTAACCAGCATTGGATCAAATTTTGAAGTAAGATTAACCATTGAGCCTGGGGCCGGCAAAAAAGCCAGCTGTGCGTAACTGACAGGAGTGAAAACCAAGTTAAAACTAAAAAAGACCACCATTATCACGGCAGTAGATTTTAACGTTGATTTTAAATAATTTTGCATAAAATATCCTCAGTTAAAAACAGCTCAAAATAAAATTTTCTCTTACATTGAAGTATGCCATATAGCTAGGTTAAAAGCAAGCCTTCGGGGTAAGCAGCGGGAAAATTATGCTTAAATGAATAATATCGTAAGTTATTATGTATAAATGCTTTATATAATTTATATATCCCATTTTACTTAATGTTACTAAAAAAGGTGCTTAATTTTTGAGAAATGCGCCCTTTTTCCTATCTTTTAAGGATCTTATCCCGTTGGCCAATCATAACATTTAGATTATATAAGGCTTGAGCGTTTGCCGGCTCTATTGCCAAAACCTTCTCATATTCCTTCTCTGCCTCATCAAAACGGCCCATTTGGCTTAAAACATTGGCTCGGTTAATCAAAATAGCATGCCCTTGCGGCCGTAACGCGATGGCCTCATTAAAATCCGCAAGGGCTAAATCAAATTGGCCCAGCGCTTGATACAAATTACCACGATTGATATAGGCCTTAGTAAAATCCGGCTTTAAAGCAATGGCCGATGCGTAATCTGTAAAGGCCTTGTCTAATTGCCCCATTTGGCGGTAGTAATCCGCGCGATAAAAGTACCCATCATGATGCGTTGGATATTGATCAACCACATCGCTCCAAAGCCTTCCTCCATCATGCCAAACTTGAACACGGAAAAAGCTGACTGTAGATAAGGTCAAAATGTACGCGATAAAACCGAAACAAATAATTTTTTTAAGATGAATAATCGACGGCCAGCGGTCGTTAAGCACCCCTTCCACAAAACTTCCTAAAATAATAAATATCCCAATCGAGGCCACATAGGTAAAACGGTCAGCAAGATAGGCCTCTCCGACAGTCACTAATTGCAGGCCTAAAAAAATATTGAGGGTAAAAAATAAAATACCAAAAATTAGCATGCGGCTTTTATTAAATGATTTCCAAAGAATGCGCATCCCCACCGTCATAAGCATGACCGCTACAATACCCATTGAGATAAAAATAAACGACGCGCGATCCGGGTAGGGATAAAGACAAGATAATTGATACGGCATGATTAATTTAATTACATAAATAAAATAACCCGAAGCTGCAAGCAAAACCCTATCGCCTAGGTTAAATAACTCACTAACGTGATAAGCGCCCGTTAACTTCGCCCCATATAGCCCAAGGCCGCCAACAAAAACTGATATGATAAACAACGGAACCTTTGCCAGGATTAATTCTTTTGTTATTTTCTGCTGTCTATATAAATCAATAGCCAACAGCATGGCAGGCAAGGCGATCGCTTGAATCTTAGACAAAAGAGAAAGGATAAATAATACAAACACCCACGACATTGACTTTTTTTCATAAGCAATTAACGCGGCGAGATAAAAAAACGCATACAAGACATCCTTACGCTGTGTCGCCCACGCCACTGATTCAACATGCAATGGATGGATGCCAAATAATAAAGCCGCAATCAAGGCCGACCACGCCCCGCCAGTTAAAAGCCTTACCAGCCAAAACACCAGACCTGTGTTAATAAGATGGAGGATTAAATTATTAAGATGAATGACAAACGGATTAAACCCAGCGAGCTTAACCTCAAGGGCAAAGGACAAATTGGTCAACGGATGATAATTACCAAGCGTATAATTAGTAAAGAAATCCTTAAACGTCGATAGCGACAATCGGGGAACAAGGGGATTATTAAGGATGACCTGCTCATCATCCCAATTCACAAATTGATTAAACAACGACGGGGATAAAACCAAGAAAACAAGAATCAGGACAAAGCCTAAACAAATATTCGCTTGCTTATGAATATATCTCTCCGCCTTTTTCTCTAAATTCCTTGGCCTTATCTGCTAATCCTTGCTCAACTTCCGCAGCATAATCACGCACATCTTGGGTGATTTTCATCGAGCAAAAATTAGGGCCGCACATGGAACAAAAATGAGCAACCTTCGCACCTTCTGCCGGCAAGGTTTCATCATGATAGCTTTCGGCGGTTTCAGGATCAAGGCTTAGGTGGAATTGGTCTCTCCAACGAAATTCAAAACGGGCCTTAGACAAGGCATTGTCCCAAACATTAACGCCAGGATGCCCTTTGGCTAAATCAGCGGCGTGCGCGGCAATCTTATAAGCAATGATCCCATCCTTAACATCTTTTTTATTAGGTAAACCTAAATGCTCTTTGGGCGTTACGTAACAGAGCATCGCCGTCCCAAACCAGCCAATCATGGCCGCGCCAATGGCTGAGGTGATATGATCATACCCAGGTGCCACATCAGTGGTTAACGGCCCTAGGGTATAAAACGGAGCTTCATGGCAAATCGTTAATTGCTTATCCATATTTTCTTTAATAAGATGCATTGGCACATGACCGGGACCTTCAATCATGACCTGTACGTCATGCTTCCATGCAATCTTAGTCAGTTCTCCTAATGTTTCAAGCTCGCCAAATTGAGCGGCATCATTGGCATCAGCAATACTGCCGGGACGCAGGCCGTCGCCTAAAGAAAAGGAAACGTCATACTGTTTCATGATTTCACAAATGTCTTCAAAATGCGTATAAAGAAAATTCTCCTTATGGTGCGCGAGGCACCACTTGGCCATGATAGAACCGCCCCGCGAAACAATCCCCGTCGTGCGTTTTGCCGTCAAAGGGATATAACGCAATAAAACACCAGCATGGATGGTAAAATAATCCACCCCCTGCTCAGCTTGTTCAATCAAAGTATCGCGGTAAATTTCCCAGGTCAAATCTTCCGCCTTGCCGTTAACCTTTTCCAAGGCCTGATAAATCGGCACCGTCCCAATAGGTACGGGCGAATTACGCAGGATCCATTCACGTGTTTCATGGATATTTTTTCCAGTCGATAAATCCATCACCGTATCCCCGCCCCAGCGGATAGACCACGTCATTTTTTCAACTTCTTCGGCAATGTTGGAAGAAATCGCTGAATTGCCGATATTCGCGTTAATCTTCACTAAAAAATTACGGCCAATGATCATTGGTTCAATTTCGGGGTGATTAATATTGGATGGAATAATCGCGCGGCCACGGGCGACTTCATCACGGACAAATTCTGGCTTACAATTTTCACGGATAGCAATAAATTCCATTTCGGGCGTGATGATTCCACGTCGGGCGTAATGCATCTGCGTTACATTCTGACCTGACTTTGCGCGCAACGGCTTACGCTGACGGGGAAAACGGATTGGCAGTAAATTTATATCACTTTCACGTTCTTTACGGTAATGTGAACTTGATTCTGAAAGCTCCTCGACATCGCCCCGCCCTGTAATCCAATCTTGACGCAATTCCGGTAATCCCTGGGTAATATCAATCTTTACATAAGGATCCGTAAAGGGGCCTGAGGTATCATAGAGCAATACAGGCTCATTGGAAGTCATGACATTATTGGGGCCCTTCGTCGAAGAGAGCGCCACTTCACGGAAAGGGACGCGCACCTGAGGATAGATAGTGCCGTATTTATAAATTTTCATGGAACCCGGTAATGGCTTATAACTTAAAAGATTGCCATCCGGCAATTGTTCCGGCTTGACGGCTTTCAATGTTTGTGGGGTCATGGGTGCCTTTAACTAAATGATGTACCGCATCCGCAGGAGGACTTGGCGTTGGGGTTACTGTATTTAAAACCGCTCTCTTTAAGCGTGTCAACATAATCAATCTGGATACCGCGGATAAAATCCAAGCTCTCCTGATTAACGATAACTTTGATCCCTTTTTGATCAAAGGAAAGGTCATTCTCATAGGCATTCTTCTGAAATTTCATCTCATAGGATAAACCAGCGCATCCGCCTGTAGCAACCCCAAAACGCAAGGCATAACCGTCCTTGCCTTCTTTAAGCATCATCGACTTAATCTTCTCTGCCGCGGCATCTGTTAATGTGACGATTGGTTGTGTCATAGGTCTTTCAATAATTGTGTTCATCTTGGGATTATCCTATCACAATCTTATCTTTTTATCAATATCACCTGATATCTGAACCTGGCCTTTTAATGCTTTAATGCGGTCTCTTAATTTGGCGGCTTTTTCAAACTCTAAATTACGGGCGGCAAGTTCCATTTGGGCTTCTAGGTCGTGGATCTTGTGATTGACGGCAAGTTCTTCGTCGTTGAGTCCGGCCACGGATAAGGCCAGCTCTTCCGCGTCAGCCCATTGGTCAATGCCTTGATGGATGGTACGGACGATAGTCGTTGGGGTGATATTATTTTTCTGATTATAGGCAATTTGAATCTTCCGGCGGCGTTCACACTCAAACATCATCCCCCGCATCGCGGCTGAGATAGTGTCCGCATACATCACCACTTCACCGTTAATATTCCGGGCGGCCCGCCCTGCAGTTTGGATCAGCGATGTTTGTGAACGCAGGAAACCTTCTTTATCAGCGTCAAGGATGGCAACTAAGGAGACTTCCGGCAAATCCAATCCTTCACGCAATAAATTAACGCCAATCAAGCAATCGAATTTACGGTTGCGCAAATCCTGTAAAATCTTGACACGGTCAATGGTCTCGATATCCGAATGCAAATACTTGACCCTAATTCCCGCACCGCCCATAAAATCACATAGGTCTTCTGCCATGCGCTTAGTCAGGGTAGTCACCAATACCCGCTCATTGCGCGCCGCGCGGGCCTTGGTCAGGGCAATCAAATCATCCACCTGACCTTGCGTCGGCTTAAGGATAATCGGCGGATCAACAATGCCTGTTGGACGGATAATTAATTCAGCCACACGGTTATTAGCTTCCTTACGCTCATACGGCGCGGGCGTCGCTGACACATACACCGTTTCTTTAAACATCGGCTTTAATTCATGATATTTAAGCGGCCGGTTATCCAAGCACGACGGCAAACGGAATCCATGACGCACTAGCATTTCCTTGCGGCTGCGGTCTCCCTCATACATGCCGTTTAATTGGGGAACAGTCACATGAGATTCATCAATGATGGTGATAAAATCTTTAGGGAAATAATCAATCAAACAAAATGGCTTACTGCCTGCCGGACGCCCTGTTAATACGCGTGAATAATTCTCAATACCTTTACACGTACCTACCTCCTTCATCATTTCCATGTCATAGCGCGTGCGGGATTTAAGGCGCTGGGCTT
>CAZCHB010000132.1:0-5518 GCA_964498235.1 uncultured Planctomycetales bacterium | reverse complement strand
TTTTGCGATTGCCTTAGACCACGCGACAAAGCCCTTATTAACAAAGGCGCAAGCTAATGATTTAGTGAAAAAAGGATATCTGCCGAAAAAGTACGCTGAATTGGCTGTCAAGCCGGTTATTACCAAGGAGCAAGCGGTGAACCGTATTTCTCCAGACGATATTGAGCGTTTGTTCTATCCGGTTATCGATACGACAAAAACAATGGTTGAAGCTTTAAAGAAAATACGTTTAGGCAGCGGGATCAATGCTGTTCCAGGTGCGGCCGCAGGGCGTGTTGTGTTTACCGCCGCTGAAGCAGAACATATGGCAAGTAAGGGAGATAAGGTTATCTTGGTGCGCAAAGAAACCAGTCCTGAAGATGTCGGCGGGATGCATGCCTCTAAGGGGATTTTGACGGCGACTGGCGGTAAGACTTCTCACGCGGCTGTTGTGGCCCGCGGATGGGGTAAATGCTGTATCGTCGGTTGCGAAGCGTTGAATATTAATTATGAAACAAAGTCAATGACGGTCAATGGTCGGACTATCAAACAAGGCGAGTATTTGACCTTGGATGGTTCAGCGGGTGAAATTTATGCAGGTGATCTTCCCTTAAAGGAGCCTGAATTGCCGTCGAGCTATTATACAATTCTTAAATGGGCGGATGAATTACGCACATTAAAGGTGCGTACCAATGCTGATACGCCCTATGATGCTTTAAACGCAATCAAGATGGGTGCTGAAGGGATTGGTTTATGCCGTACTGAGCACATGTTCTTTGATACTGAAGCCCGCCGTTTAGCGATTCAGGAAATGATCGTTGCTGAGACTTTGGAAACGCGTAAAACCGCTTTGGCTAAATTATTACCTTTCCAAACGGATGATTTTTACGGCATTTTTAAAGCGATGAACGGATTTCCTGTCACTATCCGTTTAATTGATCCGCCATTACATGAATTTACGCCTAAAGACCATGCAGGGATTGAAAAGTTAAGCAAGATCACAGGTTTATCTAATGAAAAGATCAAGCATCGCTGTGAACAATTGCACGAATCAAACCCAATGTTAGGTCACCGTGGATGCCGCTTGTGCATTACCTATCCTGAAATCTTGGATATGCAGGTAACGGCTATTATCTCTGCGGCGATCAAATGCCGTAAAGAAGGAATCAAGGTTCTTCCTGAAATCATGATTCCATTAACGATGGATAAAAAAGAATTCAAGATCCTTGAAGTTGAAACCCGAAAAACGGCTGATCGCTTAATTAAGAGCGCGGGTGTTAAATTGCCGTATTTAGTTGGAACAATGATTGAAATTCCGCGTGCCGCCTTGTTGGCGGACCAATTAGCTGAAAGCGCTGAATTCTTCAGTTTTGGAACCAATGACTTAACACAAATGACCTTGGGCCTTTCCCGAGATGATGCCGGACGATTCTTACCAACCTACGTTGCAACAGAGAAAGACGGCGGAAAAGGTATTTTTAGAGATGATCCTTTCCAAAGCTTGGACCAAGACGGCGTTGGGATGCTGGTTAAATTAGGGATTGAACGCGGCAGATCAACCCGTAAAGATATCAAAATTGGTATTTGCGGGGAGCATGGCGGTGAAGCGGAAAGTGTCAAGTTCTGCCATCGGGCAGGAATGAATTATGTTTCTTGTTCTCCTTACCGCGTGCCTATCGCTCGTTTAGCGGCGGCGCAAGCAGCAAGCGCCGATAAGAATAAAAAAGTGTCCAAGAAAAAGTAGTTTAATAAGCGAGGATTATGGATCCAATTAAAGTCTACTTAAAAGAAATTAAGGACATCCCTTTACTGACGGCACAGCAAGAGGTTGATCTGGCGCGCCTGATTCAAAAAGGGGATAATAAAGCCCGGGAATCAATGATTCGTGCTAATTTACGTTTGGTTATCAGTATTGCCAAGCGTTATACGAATCTTGGAATTCCATTAAGTGATTTAATTGAAGAAGGAAATATTGGTCTCATGCGCGGGGTCGATAAATTTGATCCTGAGAAAGGTTTTCGTTTCTCTACTTACGCAGCTTGGTGGATTAAGCAGGGAATTTCTCGTGCGATTATTGATCAAGGGAAAATGATCCGTGTACCGGTTTATTTAAATGAAGAAATTATGAAATACCGCAAGGTTGTTGAGACGCTGACGCATCAGCTTCGCCGCCGTCCGAGTGCCGCGGAGATTGCAAAAAAACTTAAGGTGACTATAGAAAAGGTCCGTGAACTAGACGGTGCAATCACAAAGATGTCCAGCTTGGATGCTCCCCTAGGTGAAGATGGCGAGGGTCAAGTCATGGATATTGTTGAAGACGAAAGCATGGCCGCCCCTGATGAGTCTGTAGAGATTTTCTTAAACAAGGAGCGTACCAAGGCTATTTTAGAGAGTTTAGACCAGCGTGAGCGTGTCATTATAGAAATGCGCTTTGGCTTAAGGGAAGATGGTGAACAAAGCACGTTGTCACAGATAGCCAAGAGCCTGGGTATTTCCCGTGAACGCGTTCGGCAGATTGAAGAGTTGACTATCCAGAAATTGAAGAAAATTCTAAAAGAACGCGAACATGGAGAAGAAAATTAATGGCGGCAGTTCAAGTCAAACGAAAACCAATTTATGTGCTGATCTTGCCGCGATTTGAAGATATTTTTCATGCCTTTTATACAGGGGAGATCACCAAAGGTGTTAATTTAGCCGCCTCACGGTTAAATGTTGATTTTCTCGTGCACATCACTGACCGCGATAATCATGCGGGCTGGTTGGACGCAGCTTTGTTAGACCGTAAACATGTTGATGGGATCTTGTTTGCTGATATTGATAATGATTTAGCCATTGTTAAAAAAGCTATTATGCAGGGCATGCCCTGTTTAGTTCTAAATAATGTCATTAATGAACCGATTAACTATATCGCGGTTAATAATTATAAAGCGGCGTTTCAAGTTGTTGAAGAATTTATTAAATTAGGCCACAGCAAAATAGCGACGATAGCTGGTGATCTTTCTACTCAGGCGGGTCAAGCGCGTTTGGATGGCTATAACGATGCTCTTAAGAAACACAACATTAATGTTGATAAGAGTTACGTTAAGATTGGCGGTTTTTTAAGAACACCAGCCCGTCAAGCTGCCCAAGATTTATTAAAGCTTAAAGACCGTCCGACAGCTATCTTTGCGGCATCAGATGTGATGGCCTTAGAAGTAATGGATGTTGCCAAGTCTAAAAAGTTAAGCATTCCTGATGATTTATCTGTTTGTGGTTTTGACGATAACCCACTGAATCTTCATGCACCAGTAAAACTTGCGACAGTATCACAGCCATTAGTTGAGATGGGACGTTTGGGGCTGGAGATGTTATATCAAATTAGTCACGGTAAAGCTAAATTGCCGGTGAAAGAGGTTTTAACAGCAAAATTATTAAAAGCGCCATCAATGGGAAAGATTTAAGATGAAAACATCCGAGCTAAAGAAACATATTCGTGATATTCCTGATTTTCCGCAAGAAGGAATTATCTTTAAAGATATCTCAACGTTAATTAAGAATAAAGACGCTTTTAAGAAGTCAATTGATGTCTTGGCAAAGCAATTTAGGGAAAAGAAAGTTGAATATGTGGTAGGTGTTGAAGCGCGTGGTTTTATTTTTGGGGCGGCGCTTGCATATAAAATGGGGGCAGGTTTTATTCCCGTACGAAAAAAGGGAAAACTTCCTTATAAGACAAAAAGTGTGACCTATCAGCTCGAATATGGCAGTGATACCTTAGAAATTCATGAAGATGCAGTTCCTAGAAATGCGCGTGTTCTTATTGTTGATGATTTATTGGCCACCGGAGGCACCGTTAAGGCGGTGACGGATTTATTATTATCCCAACATGCTAAAATTGTCGGTGTGGCATTCTTAGTTGAACTTAAATTCCTCAAAGGTAAAGATCGTCTTAAAAATTTGCCGATTTACTCGATTATTCAGTACTAATGTCTACCTTCAAGAATTTTTCAGCGCTTGCCGTCTTTATTGCCGGTATTTCTGCTGTCCATTTCCAAATCCTAAAGCATCCGTTTGTATTTTTTAATGAGCCTGCCTGGGTGTTGCTTCATTTACTGATTAGTTGCGGATTGTATTTTATTCTTCAATCGCGTTTCAAAAGGTTTACATCATTCTTAGGTGCCTTTGCTTTTGCCATTTATCCTGGTCATTCGTATGCCTTAGCCTCATGCCAGAGCTATGGGTGGGGGATTGTTAATTATGTCATTGTCCTAGGTATAGCCATTTTATTTACGTTCGGGCTGGATCGTTTCTTAATATTTCTTAAGACCCAAGAGCGTTTGATCCGCACCTTATGCTTAGTCGGTATATTTGCATTGATTATTGGCATGTTGTTAATTAGTATTCAGTTTAATGAAATTTTTAAAGATGATTTAAGTCTGTGGCGCTGGAGGGCAAAGCATGTCGGGACACCGAGGGCGTTAAATACCTTGGCTGATGTTTTGCGCAAGCAAGCCCAGGGGGAATCTTCTGTTGATGAGATTATATCTATATATGACCGATCAATTGCCTTAAGTCCATTAAGCAAAGAAGCATATTACCGTTTAGCTGGTTTTTATCAGAACTTGGGTAGGTCTAAAGATGCCGTAGCTATCTATGGACAATTATTAAAGAAAGATCCAACCGATAAGGACGGATATCTGCTATCAGCCGCTGTATATGAGGGAATGGATGAACCTAAGCAGGTTATTGAGATGTATAATGCTTTACTAAAGATTTATCCGGATGATGAAAGTCTCTACGTCCGTGTCATGGAGGGCTATAGCAAGGCTACTGAAAATCATCCTCAAGAATTGATTTATCAAGAGAAGCGCGAAGAATTGCTCGCCGAATATGAACAGCTGACCAAACGTAAAAAGTACACCGCTCAGGATTATTATAATTTAGGTTTTTTGTATGAGCAGGTCGGCGGCAATGAAGAAGCGGTTAAGTTTTACCGTAAAGCAATAGAGCTTTCACCTCGCTATGAAAAAGCGCTGTTAAGTTTAGCCGGTCGTTACAAAGAGTTGGGAGATCTTAAAGCCGCGTTGGCCGTGTACCAGCGCTTGTTAAGCATTAATCACAAATTAACAGCGGCATATTTAAATATGGGTATTATTTTTAATGCCTTAGGGGATGCCCACCGGGCTAAGTATTTATATCAGAAGGCGATTGGTGTCGATCCAAATTGCGCCGACGCGTATTTTAATTTGGGGTATTTAAGTGAGTCATCGGGTGAATTGAGAGAAGCGCTAAATTTTTATGAAAAAGCCGTAGAAAAAAATCCAAAATTAGCCGAAGCGTATTACAATATGGCCAATATGTACGCATCGCTTGAGCAGTATCCGGAGGCTATCGCGACATATTTAAAGACAGTGGCTATCAACCCGAATCACATGAACGCCTATGTCAATTTATCAATCTTGTCCTTTAAGTCCAAAGATTTCGCAGGCGCTATTCGTTATCTGGAAGAAGCAAGACTTTTAGGGTATACTCCTCCAGAAGCCTATTTGAAAACACTGGAGCC
>CAZCHB010000131.1:0-5574 GCA_964498235.1 uncultured Planctomycetales bacterium | reverse complement strand
TTGGATCGTGGAGACCAATTGTCGTCCCCGAATGCTTCAGTCGGGGACCTAGTACATAGTAAAGAACATGTCAGTGAATTAGATGCCCGATTAAAACATTCGGGCATGACAGATGAAGAATTAAAACAAGAAGCCAATAAGCTCGTCAAATATTTCCTAGCCGCCTTAACCGTCCCTGAAAAAGACCTTTGGGTCAACCTAAGCCCGTATGAGAAGAACCGCATCGTCCCCGATGCTTTCGGCCAAACCGAAATGGGCCGAGACCTCTTAGCCCAGGATTATCTTTTAAAACAAATCACCGCCAGCCTAATGAATCCAGAGGAGCAAGTAGGTAAAGAATTCTGGAAACGTATATATCAAGAAGCCCATAAAAAGGGACTGTCCTCAGTTTCTCAGAGATCCAAGGCGTATGACGGTGATAACCGGCATTCCGATTACCTTAAAGATGTACCAATAAAAATCGGAACGTTTAATAAAGTATGGATCGTGCCGGAGAAGGCGGTGGTGTATGAGAATATTAAATCTGGCACAGCTTATGTTGTTGAATCAAGATTAAAGGTAATGCTGGAGGCAGATTATTTAGCATTAGATAAAAATCATATGTCGTCCCCGAAAGCTTCTGTCGGGGACCTAGAACACAGCAAAGAATATGTCAATGAACTAGATACCCGACAAAGGCATTCGGGTATGACAAGTGAACTAGATGCCCGACAAAAGCATTCGGGCATGACGGGTGGGGTCGCTTCCCAGCTGGCTAAATCAGTGTTGCATGAAATCATCCTTCCCGAACTCACCAGGGAAATCAACGAAGGAAAAAACTTCGCCCAACTGCGCCAAGTCTATAATTCACTAATACTGGCCACATGGTACAAGAAGAAAGTCAAAGACAGCATCCTCAATCAGGTCTACTCAAATAAAAATAAGATAAAAGGTTTGTCATCCCCGAATGTTTTAGTCGGGGATCTAGTGCGCCGCAATCACCTAGATGCCCGACAAAAACTATCGGGCATGACAAGTAAGGACGATGTAGAAGCAATCTACCAGCAATACATCCAATCCTTTAAAAAAGGTGTATACAATTTTATTAAAGAAGAGCAAGATCCTGTGACGCGTCAGATCATTCCAAGAAGATATTTTTCCGGCGGTGCCAATTTTATTGATGCGGCGCAGGTGACAAAATATGTCAATGTAAGCGGGGCGGATTTGGCGATGTTAAAAGGTTTAGATGGGCGTGATCAGGCGATGATAAGGGTTAAGATTGATCCGCGTTTTGCAGCAGCAGACAGGGCATCAGTTGTTGAGCAAAGAACGCTCCAGCAAAGAGTCAAGGATCAGGAAGAGTTAAAAATAACATTAGGTCGAATATTAACTGAACAAAAAGTTGAAGATTTAAATGCGGAAGGATGGGGGAAGCTAAGAAGTGCTTTTCTTGAGCAGTTCTCCGGCCGTGAATTATTTAAGAGAGGTATTGAGAAATTTTTGTCATGGGAACAAATTAAGAAATTTAGATTAGAGATTGATGAGCCCATGACCCGTGAGCGTTTGGAAACGCTAATTGTGCGGCTAGACACAGTAACATCAGCGCCGTTTAGTTTTGGTTTTAGTCTTGCAGATTTTGATAAGGAAAATAAGCAAAGTAAATTAACCTTGGGCAGGTTAATGGATGTCAGCCGCACAGGATTCAGTGATGTTTTTCTTGATCGTGTTGGGCAAAGGTACTTAGACGCTCATCAAGAGGATCATGTTCAAGGCATTATGGAAAGCGATTTAGTCAGAAGCGCTTTGTTAGAGATCTTACCTAGGGTTGAGAGACCGCGCGCTATCGTTGAAACTGAAATTATGGTCAGGGATGTTCTGGTCGCAATTGAAGATTCTGTAAGAGTGATGCAAGACAAACTACGCCCCATAATGAAGCATTTTAAGACAAATGGATATGACTTTGATAAGCTGACGGCTACGCCGCTTGGATCATGGGGTTTTGTTATCGAGTTCGGATTTGGTGAGTATTATCTTTACAGCTTTAAAGAAAATGAGTTAGAACATCATGCCAAGCCGGTCAATCGTCTATTAAGTGAATTAGAAGGATTTTGGGCACGATCGGATTATTCGTCACTGTTACGGCAGTTGTTAGCGTATGTTGAAATGCAAAAGCAGTTAGCCAAGGCGGGTAAATTATTCTTATCAAATCTTAACCCCGAAGAAATTATTACAACTGATGGGATTATGATACCGTTGACTGAGGGTGGCTATGTTGGTGAAAGAGATTTTGATAAGTCAGATTTCGTAAAGCATATGCTATGGATACTAACAGGCATTAAAGAAGATGATTTAGACGAAGAAGTTTGGTCAATAGCAGAACAAGAAACGGGAATGAAAGGTTTGATTGGAGGAATTAAAGATTTATTTAATCGGGAGGATGTGACACCGATAGATTTTTTACAAGCAATTCTTCCTTTAATAAAAGGAGAATATTTTATTTCAAGTTTGAGGAATAATGCAAAGAATTTGGAGAAGAAATCCCTTGATCCTAAAAATTTAGCTCATCAGGCTGAATTTCAGCAAGCGTTTATGGAAACTGCACAGCAGATCTTAAGAGGAATTAACTATCAGGATTTATCGAACAGCGAGAAAGAAGTGTTCTTAGACGTTTTGCTCGAAGCTTTGAATAAGATTTATGGGCAAGAATTCGCCACCGATTTATTTAAAGGCATGGTTGCTTTTTATAAATCTGAATTGATTAAGAAAGATTTTGGTGATTTGATTGTTTATTTGCAGTTTATACATACGGCGGCATTTGATCATAATCATTATGGGATTAGGAGGGACACTTTTAAGAATATTGAGTTGGAAAGACTGGTAAATATGCTGGCGTTTTCGCATGCTGCTTTTGAAGAGGTATTAGAAAAAATAGGTTTAGCTGGGCAAGATTGGGATAACGTTCAGGTAGATGAACAAGTACTTAATCAAATCAATTCATTGGATAGTCCGGATTTTAATGAAGCCGAGAAAATTGTTAGAAGTTTGCTGCTTGATATTTATTCTGATGACAGAATTCCTGATAAAACCTTGGCGGTTTTAAAAGCTGTTTGGCAAAGGTTTAAGATTGAGCCTAGAGAGTTGTTTAGATATACCTTTAACATGATTGTTGCTTCTAAGATGCTTAGAATTAAACAGAAAATGATTGTTCAAGGGAAGAATAATCCCGTTATATTTAAGAGCAGTGCGAAGGTATTAAGAAATGTGATTGCCTATGGTATAGATGCCATGCTTTTTAGTCTTCAGCGTTTGATTGAAGAAGGAACTTTTGGACGATTGCAGTATGTTGAAGCTTTAAAGGAAGGAGCAGCTGCACGGGTGAGTTTAAAAGCGGTTGATGCGAATGGTCATCAAAAGCGCGTTATTATTAGTTTATTCCATCCAGAAGATGAAGCGATCGCACAAAGAGATTCTAGAGAATATTTAGATAAGTTAAAATTAGCTCCAAAAGGCAGTAACGATGAATTTTGGCCTGAACAGGCTGTTTTATACTCACTAAAGGGCAAGTATTTTGTGGCTGAATTACATCCATTTTATGAAGTGAGTTTAAGTGATGTGTTGATAAGCAAGCAACCAATGCCCAGTTTTGATCAGCGTATTAAGTACGCTGGAGATTTTATAAGTCTTTTTGCCCGCATGCTTCGTGAGAAAAAGATGTATTTAGATTTGCAAGATGTTTTCAGAGGGTTGTATTTTAACAAAGAAAATAAGTTGCAGTTGGCAGATATCAGAGGAAAGCCTGATTACGACGATAGAAAGAGTGATAACGTTAAGCGGTTAAGAAAAGAAATCGCCGTTGTTTTAGTCAATATAATTTATGGGTGGCATGTTGGTGAAGTCAATGAAAAGGTTTTAGAAATAATTGGTAATTTGAATTTAAATGAAGAAGAGCAGCGGGTATCTAAAATGGTTATAGAGTTGCTGCGCAGCAATTTTGTAGGAGATATTGACCGTAAGGCAATATTACCACAGAATGTTGTTACGGCTTGGCAGCAATTATTAACAGATCATGCTATGGTTAGTCATGAGGGCGGGATTGATTTTAAGAATGCCGATGTAACGGTTAAATCTGACGGCCAAGAAGGCTTTAAATTTAAAATAGATTCGGCTCAGGCCGCCCGTTTACAAAACACCACAGGTTTTGATTTTAAGATTCTCTCCATTGAACCTTCCGTAAATATCCGCGCATTCTTGGGTATAGGACAATAGCTATTCTTAAATTAATTATGTTATAATGCGCCAATGCCTAAGCGTATTTTAGTTTTTGTTGTTCCATTCTTGATTTGGATTTTTCTTCTGCGCGATTTCTTATCCGGCGCTATTCCTCTTAATCTTGACACCAACACCATTTACGCCGTTGCGAAATATTATTTTAATAATCTTCTAAACGGGGTTGTCCCCTTATGGGAGCCTTTCGTTGGGATAGGGCGGCCGTTTTACGCGATTTCGATTTGTAATTTATTTAATCCCGTTACTCAAATTATTGTCGTCTTGAAGTTATTAGGCGTTAATTATAATATCGCATTTAATGTTTATATGGCGCTGTATTTCTGGGCAGGCTGTTTCGGTTTCTATTTATTGGTCAAACGCCTGCTTAATGACCGCACCATAGCCTATCTTGGTTATTTGTGCCTGATGTTTTCCTCGCTTGGCGTTTCATTATTCACGCAGTTGACCTTTGTTGAGATTGTCGTCCCTGTCATCTGGTTTTTTTATTTCCTCTTGTCTTTTGCTCAGGCGCAGAGCAAGGGAAATTTCTTAGGCTTAAGCCTCTCAATCATGATTATCCTAAGTTCGTATCTGCCGTTTTATTTTATGACCGTATTTGCAGTGGCTGGTTTCTTATTTTTTATCGTATATTTTAAAGAAACCATTACCTTTATTAAAAATATTGCTGTTTTTAAATGGAAGCACCGTTGGCTGACACTGCTATGTTTCATTGGAATCATTATTTCAACGGGTCCCTTATTGGCGTATAAGATTCTTGATGCCGCCGGTGATGCGGTATCACCAGGCCGGCACTGTCAATATTCCTCCGCGCAAGAGTGCTATGACCGTACTATGAATCACAAGGGAGGGATGCTATATCAGGAAATTGCCCGCAGCGGCGGATTAGGGGAGCGGTTTGACCTTGGTTATTTATTTACGCATTTAGATAAGATGACCTATGGGTCAGATTCATTATTTTTTGTCTCCGTTTTTGTTTATATACTGCTTGGCCTATCGTTATTTTTGTCTCTTAATCGAATGACGCTTTTTTTGGTTTTGTTAATGGCTGCAACTGGATTGATTGCCTTGGGTGAATCCTCCTTTCTTCATAAATTTCTATATGATCATGTCTTTTTCTTTGGTTATTTTAGAAATCTATTTTTCTTAGGCGCGTTTTTAATTCCGATTGTTATTTTATTAGCTTTAAAACAATTGCAAGACCTATTAAAGATTCAGCCGCGGGAGTTAAGTCATAAAAAGGGAGTGGTCGTCGGTATTATTCTTTTACACGCGGTTTGTTTTATGTTTTTACGCCGTTATGATGCCCTA
>CAZCHB010000130.1:4235-5575 GCA_964498235.1 uncultured Planctomycetales bacterium | reverse complement strand
ATTAAAATACCAAATAACAGCGGCCCCGCAAGTTGAATGCAGAAGCTCACCAACAAAAACCATGTCAGGCTTACTCTTCTTGACAAAAGCTAACATCGCATCCCAATCCATCTCTAAAGCACGGCAATCTAAAGCCTCCACCTGCGCTAGATTTTTTTCACGCAAGTACGCCGCTAATTGCGCGTGCATTTGATTAGCTGCCTTGTGATTCCCGTGTGAATCCCAAGCCTTTAACGGCGGTGTTAAAAATAAAACTTTTTTAGACATAATAAACTCCTTATGAAGGCTTACACCCAGTTAACATTCTTAAAACAATACTTTGTCGCGATTAAAATAACATCAATAAGCCACCAAACCCCAAAACCGCCAATGGTAAACAATTTAAAAAGACCTACACCAACCTGACGCATCATAAAACGATCAACCCCAAGACAGCCAAAAAGAATAGACATTAACAGCGTTAATCCCCAATTTAAATCAAATGTTGTTTTATTTGGATCTTGCATCTTCCCTCCTAAAACCAGCTGCTCACCAGCGATTTGCCGCTTGGCGTTTGATCGGTTGCGATATGTTTTAATTGCGTGTATTCAAAGAGACCTTCCTTACCTAATTCCCGCCCATATCCGCTTTGTTTATACCCGCCAAATGGTGCTTCATTTAAAAACGCTCCATAGGTATTGATCCACACTGTCCCGCAGCGCAAACGCTTGGCAACACTATTGGCTTTAAATAAATCCTTGGTCCAAATCATCGCGGCTAGACCATACTTACTGTCATTGGCGATATGAACCGCTTCATCCGTTGAAGAGAACTTAATAACACATAAGACAGGCCCAAAGATTTCTTCTTGGGCAATCCTCATTTGATTCTTTACGTTCACTAAGATGGTAGGACTAATATAGGCACCTTTGGGATTAACGCCTTCAGGAATTGTACCGCCAAGACAAAGCTTAGCGCCTTCTTTAATTCCGTCGCTAATTAATTTCAATACATTATCCCTGTGAAGAACGCTCACCAAGGGCCCAAATTCTGTCTCAAAACTATCCGCAGAGCCGATTTTTAACGCCTTAGCCTTAATAGTTAATTGCTCCACAAATTGATCATAAATCTTATCTTCCACCAACAGACGCGATCCTGCCGTGCACATTTGCCCCTGATTCATAAAAATCGCCGATAACGTGCCGCCTAGCGCTGCATCCATGTCACAATCGGCAAAAACAATATTGGGCGATTTTCCACCGAGCTCTAAGCTTAATTTCTTTATACCTTTCGCCGCTTGGGCCAATACTTTCTCACCTGAATGTGTTCCACCGGAAAAAGAAATCATATCAACGTCTTTA
>CAZCHB010000130.1:2477-4225 GCA_964498235.1 uncultured Planctomycetales bacterium | reverse complement strand
TTATGCGCAACCAAGGACGAACCCACTTCTTGCTTTGATGAGCTAATAATATTTAAAACACCCTTTGGCAAACCAGCCTCAGCTAAAATTTTAGCCAAAGCCATTATCGACGCACACCCTAAATGAGACGGTTTTAAAATAACAGTATTGCCGGCAATTAATGCAGGCGCTAATTTCCATGCCGTCATAATCAGCGGATAATTCCACGGAATAATCGCGCCCACCACCCCAACTGCTTCACGTTCGACCATACTTAGAACAGGCGCCGATACGTGGAGCGTTTCACAAACTAAACACCTATGTAAATTACCAAAATATTCAAAGGTCTCCGCGCAGGTCGGCACATCGATGAATGTTGCATGCTTAATTGTCTTTCCCGTCGAATAACACTCTAAATCTGCTAATTCTTTCGCATGTGTACGTATTAATTCACCAATCTTTAAAAGAAACTTCCCGCGTTCGCCTACGCTTAAACCCGGCCATCGCCCATGATCAAAAGCAATCCGCGCCGCACTGACTGCAATCTCCATATCAACAATATCCGCATCCGCAATCCGCGCAAACACCTCGCCGTTTGAGGGATTCACACAATCAAAGTACTTACCCGACAAGGCCGCAGAACTCTTACCTTCGGAAAGCAGATCAAATTGCTGGATTTTGGTATTTGTTGTCATATTTATTCTACCGGAACCTCCGCCCACAACTGAAAAATTCGGCTGCAGGGCGCGTACCATTTGGAAATGCGAGCGAAATCGCCCTTCAAGTTCATCTTTTTCTGCGTCGTAGCCACAAATGGATCTATCTGACGATTAAATACGGCCCGCCAGATGGTTTCATTGGCAGTAATTAAGAATTCAGCATTCGCATCATGCCCCGTTTCTACGATCTGACCATTTCTAAATTTAAAACTATAAATATTACCTGTTTCTTCTAGACAAACAGCCAAGTCCATATTCATGCTAGTCTTCGTCCCCAGTTCCTGCATCTGCTTGTCGCTGTTCACAAGACGGACAATTTCTTTAATTTGCTCGGGAGAAAAGAGCTCATACTTTTTAGCCTGAGCGGGTCCTGCCGCTGCGGCACCTTGTCCGTCCTCACTAACGTTGCGGGCGGACAAGGGATCCGCCTTCGCGTCACCCGCTGCATTACGCATATAATGAACTCGCACCAAATCCATCTTCACCTGCTCTTCTAATTCTTGGATTAAAACAAAAGCATGAAATAAATCTGGGCCAACAGACACCACCCCATGATTGCGCAAGACGACAATATTGTTTGCTGCTAATCCTTTCATTAACGGCTCAATATCCGTCACTGACGGCGTTGTTTGCGGCAACGACTTTACATCGCCTAGGTAAAACTTAGCTTCAAAGGTCTTAGGTGTAAATGCCTCATTGGCCAAAAAGAAGCCATTCGTATAGGTTGGATGCGTATGGACAATAGTTTTTACCTGAGCATGATGTTTATAAATAGCCGTGTGCATCAGGCGCTCGGATGATGCCTTCCCTGCCCCAATCACCTCACCAGCCAGATTCATTTCTAGAATATCTTCCGGTTTTAAATAGCCCAAGCAGGTGCCCGTGGCGGTGATTAATAACGTGTCATCCGACAAGCGCGCACTGATATTACCGTTAAACCCGGTAACCAGCCCTTTATCCCAAAGCAATTTACCAATTTCAATAATCTTGGCCTTTAATAAATCGCTCATTTAATATTCCTTGGTAAAAACTTAGCAGATACCCATTCGA
>CAZCHB010000130.1:0-2467 GCA_964498235.1 uncultured Planctomycetales bacterium | reverse complement strand
ACTGAAGGTGAATACGCATGCGTGCCTTTTGGGGCAATTAATTTTCCTTCAAAAGATAGAACATCTTTAGGATCACCTAAAAATCTTGTTTTAATTTTTCCCTGTACTAATTTTACTGGTATTTTATGCTTATTCGCTAAAACAGCACAAATTAAAGCGCCTGTATCGCATAAGGCACCTGTTTTATCAACATACTGACATGCTAAGATCACTTTATTAACATACCCTTTAAAAAATAAAAATCCTGCCATATTATCACTAATTACCGACGGCTTTACCCCTAACTTAAGCAGGGCCTTTGAATTTAACTTGCCAGCCTCTAGACTAGGGCGGCCTTCACAAATAAAAACGTTAGTTGTATTTGATAGTTTCAATTGCGTTAAAGCATCCGCAGAAATAACACCATGGAGCAAAACGATTGAATTAGACTTATAGTCCAGCATGAATAGGTATCGCTTTCGATATTAATTGATAAGGAACCACATCGAAACCCGGATAAAACCCTTTAACCCCTGATCCGAATACAGCCTTACCATTAAACTTTAATAATTCATTAGCATCGCGTAACTCAATTGGCATATCCTGCCCTGTCTTTACACCCTTTGACGGCTGTGTTAATACAATCAATGGAACACCAAATTCTTTTGCTAATACGGCAATCTGATAAGAACCTATTTTGTTGGCAATATCACCATTAGCCGCCGAGCGGTCGGAACCGATAATCACTTTATTGATTCGATTCTCTGCCATCAATACCCCAACTGCATTATCGGCTACAAGCGTGACCTTCGCCTTAGCCTGCTGTAATTCCCATACGGTCAATTTAGCCCCTTGCATATACGGCCGGGTTTCCGTGGCGTAAAAATTAACCTTCTTGCCTTGTGCTAAAACAAGACTCGCCGCCATGGCTAATTCACCACTTACATTGCAGTGCGTTAAAATGGAATCTCCATCGTTCATCGACTGCGCAATATTATTTACACGCTCTAAACGACGACTGCGGATGCCAGCCAAAAAACCTTGCACCGTCTTTGTCACCGCCACAGTCACATCCCCGCCGCCCGCCTTTGTTTTATGCGCAACACCGACAATAATTCCTGTCACTTCCGCAAATGGAAAAGTCGGCCGTGAATTATTTAATTGATGCGCAACCTTTTCTAAATGAGCAACTAAATCACCTTTAGGATGTAATTCCAATAGAAATGTATTTAGCACAACAAGAAATTGGCCGAAGGCCCTGGTTTTCATGTCACGGATGACGGCAACGGCACCTTTAACATTCTTAACCGGAATATATTTCATCTGTGCCGGAACCAAGGTTTCATCAAGCACAAACAGCGTCTTGCCCTTCATTACTGCAGGCCAAAATAATGAAGACTGATACATTATTTTCCTTCTCGTTGTTTAATTAAATTTAACGCAATATTAATGAGCGATCCTTCTGCCATATAATAATCTGGATTTAAGAAACCCATTTGTCCGGTCATTAAATTATCACTCACCGCTAAAATAGACACAGCAGGGATTTTATATAGCTGGGCCAAGGTTAAGAATACTGAACTGACCATGTCAACCGCGACAGCGCCTTCGTCAACCACGCCATTAACCACTTCCTTTGTTTCGCGTAAAATTGCATCCGTACTCCACACCTTACCTGTATGAACCTTAAGCCCTGAGCCATTGGCTATTTGAATAAGATCAGCAGTTAATCGCTTATCGGGTTCAGTGACAAAATTTTTATCAACATAATAGGGAGAGACCCCATCGCCGCGCAGGGCGCCCGTGGCAACCACTAAATCGCCGATATTAATATTCTTCGATAACGACCCGCACGAACCAATACGGATCAAGCATTTAATTTCTGCATTACACAGAATCTCCGTCGTGATTGCTGTATCCGCGGCAAAGCGTCCGCCATTTATCGCTGTTACTGGAATCCCTTGATAGGCGCCTGTATGCATGGTGTATTCCATGAAAGCAAAATTCTTAACAGGATTCTCAATCTTCTTCATTAAGCTGTCTAAACGTTCTTTTGGGCCGGGTACAATTGCGTACTTGCCGACATCTTTAGGCCGAAGCTGTACCATACCCATCAAGTCTTTACCTGTTAAATGGACATCTCGTGTCATTCGATCAACTGTGGATGTAGACATAATCAAACCTTTCTATTTAAACAATGGCTGTTTGTTTTAATAATTCTTTATCAATTTTTCCCGTGCGGTTCTTAGGCAAGCTTGAACGTATTTCTACTGATTGGGGCACTTTAAAATTAGCTAAATGATCTTTAGCAAAATATTTTAGATCTAATGGATCGACGCTGGAATTTGCTTTTAAAACGACGAAAGCCCTAACGGATTCCCCGCGCATGACATCCGGCATACCTATGACCGCCGCTTCTAATACCGCGTCATGTTTGCACAATGCCGCTTCCACCTCCGGCGCATATACAATTTGCCCAGCTACTTTA
>CAZCHB010000129.1:0-5629 GCA_964498235.1 uncultured Planctomycetales bacterium | reverse complement strand
CTTGCTCTTCCTCCGGTTCGGATCAATTTATCCATCTATCATGATGCATGTATTCATTAACCTGCTCTGCCTGATGGCCACGCTATTTGCCTAATGGTAATAAATATCATCTAAATAAAAGGTGATGTTTTGTGGATTGTCTTTAGCACTGCCGATCCACGCGAAGCCGCCGGTGATGCGGGAAAGATTCTTGCCTGTTAAATCAATTGAATATTCCATCCAGTCTTTCGTCAGCGTGATTGGATCACTGGCGACCGCGTCGCTGTCAGGATATTGCTGGCCAATACCGACGCCGCCGGCTTTAAAGACAAGCACTTCCCCTCCCTTTTCACCACGGGCCCAAAAAGTCAATTTGCTGGCACCGGTTAAATCATAACCACCTTTGCTCTCGCCCCAATTATTGGCAGGATGAAGCCAATAAACACCAGCCCAAATCATATGAGACGTAGCACAGTCACGGTTAAATTCCGCCTTGATACAGCTGCGGCCTTCCTGGCAATTTTCCTGCCACGCGTCATCAATGGCCACACATTTACCATCGGGCATGAAGCCTGAAGCAACATACTTGTTGGCAGATGGCTTGTCTTTATAAACAATAAACTTTTCAAATTCAGCCGCGGAAGCTGACGAAGCTGTCACAGCTAAAACAATCCATAAACCCATCGTAACACTCAGTAATTTGACCATAATACTCCTTTAAGTTGAACTGTTTATTTTAAGGCTGTAACAGCCATTGGGACACATTCTCAATCGGACGAAACCCTGTGATATTAAACATAATGCCCTTGGACTTCTGCCAAAGCGCCATTTGGGCAAGATCAATATGATACTGGATATTCGCGCCCGTGTCCGCAACCCGCACCGTTTGATCGGCACGGGTTAAATCAATCCCGCCTTTAAGAACCCCGCCCTTCTTTTCTTCATCACTTCTTGCAAGAGGAATTCTAACCAATTCTTCTTGTCCCTGAAGTAAATCATTCTCAAAAGACACAACACTTAAATAATCAACGTCATATTCTGCTAAAACCTCATCTTTAAACATATTAACAATTTCTAACAGCTCTCGTGTCTGCTCTGCCGTGAAATCATCTTTTAATTGGAAGAAACCTGCAGGATAAATCTCCCAATCGGTCGCTTCAATTAGTTTTTGTATTCTCCCTGCATGATTGCCATTCGACTCATCTAATTTCTCGGGATAAATCTTTAAAAACCCTCTTCCAGATAGAAAATCAGCAAGCCAAGCGCCTTTTATTTGAACCTTAAATGATTTCAGACTCTTAAGCTTATCATTAATACCTGAAATTTGATCTTCTGTAAGTCCGCCTTTCAATGTAAAATGTATTAATTCTTCCTCTGAAAAAGAAATTTTTTCCTTAAAACTGGATGACTCCAACGCGTATTTTAACTTCTTATAATTTTCGCTGTAAATCAATTTATCTTTAGGGATGAAGACAACAAGACTAATCCCGCCGGAGGCCTGCCAATTAATTGGGGCAGCGGGATGAGACGGGTTAACTATAGGCAGAATTCTCTGTGTATAATTTGCTGATAAACGGAGCGTGTTCCCCTTCCAAGTTTTATCATCATATTTTAATACTTCGTCACCACTAAAGATCGATCTCTTACCCAGAAAACCTGACGGAGACCCTTCCTTTGAAGCCGTTTCTAGGAATTCAAGTCCCTGGCGCATCATGGGCACAAACGTTGTAATTGGCCTTGCCTGAAGGATGTATAGTTTTCCCTCGCTGTCAAATGCGGCTTCGATATCAATAGGCATGCCAAAATATTCTTCTAAATAATGGCTGACCCGGGCCAGCAAAATGATTTCCTCTTGGCGTAAAGCCGGATTAAAATCAGGCGCATGATCAACAGTTTTAACATTACGAAAAATATCTAGTTCAACGTGTTCCGTCTTCCACCCTAAACGCTGGTCAAATATGCTTTCTTCTCCCGGGGCAGATCCTTTCTCAATAATATATTCGTCAGGATTCCTGACTATTTGAGACACAAGCCCCTGTGCCTGACCTTGAGCGGCATATATCCGCATCTGCCCAATATTCAACCCTGTATCATCCGCCGTAAACACCAAGGCTGATTTGCTTGATGTGACCATCCGGTCAATGGAAATGACATTGGCTCTTGATGTCCAGACCTTAATGACTGCTTCTTTCAGTTCATCCATATTCTTAACAGCCAAAACAGTCTTGTACTTTCCCGCCGCTGCTATTTGTCTGCTGTCTTCCATTTCCCCGGAAGAACGCACGGCCAGCATGCCGTACGCTTTAAATATTTCTTGAGTGGCTGCTGTTAATTCTCTAATTAACTCTTTACTCAGTTGTCCTGTCCTAGCCCAATATTCGTAGGCGCTTTTTGGAATAAAGAACTCAACTGGATTAAAAACACTATCAGGAATTTTCTTCTCACGTTTTAATTGTTCTAGCGCGTAGGTAATTTCCAACGACTGCGCCCCTTTCCCGCCTGCCAGCATACGTAAGGGACCAGCCTGCGTACTTAAGGCCATAGCTCCTGTGACATAGGGCTTTAATTGATCGCTGGTAACAATAGCTCCAACGTCCAGCGCTTGGAGCCTTCCGTCTTGATCTTGTTTTAACTGATTCAATCGAAAAAGCGCCTCTGGTGCTTTCTGCATAGATATCCCGGCTATCTCCATCTTATTGCTTAAATCTGCCAACTCTTTTAACTTCGCCTGAGGATTATCTGCCTGGTCTAATAATGATCGACGGTATAACTGTAAATATTGGATAGCTTGCTCTTTGATTATGCTAACATCCGCCTCAATGCCGAAAAACTTGGCCTGCTTAATCATTCCTGACAAGACATACGCATCCAATAATATTTGTTCATTAAAATCTTTTTTCAATGCTCCTAAAATCTTATGGCTCATGCCCTGGATTCTCTGCCGCAGGATCTCCTTGCGCTGAAATAGAAAATCATCAAATCCGCTATCGAGATCTTGCATAGTTTTTATCAATCGACCCAAATCTTCAAAGATCAAACGATCATAAAGCAATACATCTTGGAAAATCGCACGCCATAAGGTTTCTGCACCTGACAAATTTAAAATTCTTTCTAAACCTTGAAGATCACGACGTTCAGAACGCGACCATTGTAAATAACCCTGCCATATATTCTGGGCATTAACATCGTTGTGCTTAGCCAGAAGATATAGGCGCTGTTCTTGCGCGTCTAAATAGATTAAATCGCCTTCTTGGATATGTTCCACCTGCATATCATATTCCGTATTTTCCCTGATCTTAATCAAATGGCCATTAATTGAAATATCCCGCAATATTTGCCTTCCCGAGGACACCTGTAAACTTACCTGCCGGCTTCCTGCGTCATGCAGATCTTTTAAAATCCCGCTTGGTTTATGATATTCCTTGGCCCTGATAGCCGCATGGGCAATAGGACTTCCTTGTATCATGATTAATCCGCTTGACGCCTCAATGAAAGGGTCTTCATTAGCGCTTAGTTTATCAGCGATGACGATTTTTCCTGAAAAATCAGATACCTTAACATCTTCCGTAACAAACGCCGCTTGACCTACAGCCGTGCCTGAAAAAATTGGGGTTATGTTAACAAATGACGAAGTAATACCAGACCAATCATGGGGCCTTTGAGCTAACTTATCCCAGTCTAATTTTTGTAATGGTATTGATTGTGCCCTGACATCAAAACCATTCAAATTGAGCAACTCTTCCAGATCATGAGCTGTAAGTAGATTATTTGGGATTTTCTTCATCCGTAATGAATCAAAAACAGACTGATCAATATATTCATCGCCTAAGACGGCAAAGGCTCCAATCGGCTCATTCGAATGATGCAACGACAATACATAAAAAGTAATTTTACCCTCAATCATCCCCAAGCTAATTCTCTCCAATTTGTATTCTCCGGCCGCGGCAACAATCCGGGTGTCCCCATATCCTTGCGCAAAACGGGCGAGCCCAACAATATCGCCCGAATTAGTTTTTCCTTCCAATGCAAGTTGGTGTAACATAAAATCTAACTGTTGTCCTTTATAGACGGGCCTTTTTTCTTCCTGCTTTCTAGGATCAAGAAGCGGGAACTTAATTGATTCCGTTGAAATAGGCTTGCCTGGAATCCTCCATAAAAAACCTTGTTGATGCAAGATACTGGCAATCCCCCTCCCATTCAAAAATTGTTCTGCTGAATGTTGTTCTAAATCACTATCAAGACTTACCGTACTACTGATAGCCCCAACTAAAAAGTCCAGTTTTTCAGCCAACTGGTCTAAGCCATTGGCCATAATCTCACGGTCAAATTGGGCGTTGAGGATGCCATTTTCAAATTGGACACGAAAACCTTTTTCTTGTAACGCGCCTTGGATAATTTGCCTGCGTATATTACTGCCGCGTGGGAACACGCTACCTGATTCAACATAATGAGCCCTCAATCCTCCCCCGTCACTTAAAGGTTTCAATGACACCGTGATTGTTGCGCTATGCGCGCCTAATGGCATGATCACGTACGCATCTTTTTCAGACACAACAATAATTGCTTTTTTAGGATCAAAATAGGTAAAGTGACGGGTTAAAAGGCGGTTACGCGCAAAGGCCCTGGCCACATAACGCAGAGGCAATGGGATATCGTTGGATCCATGGATGCGGGCATCAATAAACTGAAGCGTAAGCTCTTCATTTCTTTCATCCTCGCTGTCAATGCGCACACGTAACCTTACCTCACCACCGCTTAGGCGTTGTTGTGGCTCAGCCCAAAATGAATATAAACCCTTAATGCCCTTTTCATGTATTAAATTGACTAATTCATGAAAGGTTAACGACAGGGCTTCTTCTCTTGTTAAGCTATCCTTATTGATCAGCCGTTGGTTCTTGTCAACATCCAAGATCCTCATTTGCGCCAATAAATCATTTGGATTCCTTGAATTAAGATCACTCGTAATCTTATCCTTTACACCTTGATAAATACCCCTGATATCAACTGATTTAGACCATCCACCCGAGGACATCTCAAGAAAATCGACCATACTTTCTAACTTGCTGAGCATTGTATTAATATCGGCTGTAGTGACCTTATCTTGGCTAAGCTGGGTTAGAATTTCTTTATCAACGTCTATAAAACGCTTAAAGCTCTCCATAAATTGCATGGTTTCCTGGGAAGGCCCTATTAATTGTTTTGTTCCATCAATCTCAGCTTGAAAATAAACATCTCTTAGTCTGCCATTTTGATCAAGCTCCCTGCCTTGCCATTGGTATGAAGATATTGTCGAAGGCATTGCCTTGTCTGGATGTATATTAACGCTGAATAATGAAAACTTTTCTCTATTAGGACTAAATATCTCCGGTATCCGGCTTGTAAGGGAAAAATCAATACCATGCTGATTAAAAGATAAATTAAACCCGCCGATAAAATACTTCCTTGGGATTATTTGATGAGTAAGCGGATCCTGCTCTTCCTTGATAGAATTGTAGGTGCCCTTTTTGAAGGATTGGAGGTATTGCTGGTAGATTGCTTCAACGTCGTTAAGGAGTTTACCTGTGCTCTCACCTTCAAGGCTCTCTTGCTTGGCTACGAGCATGGGCCCGCCTGCCGGCGAGGCAGGGACACGATCCCGACTTCCAACCAG
>CAZCHB010000128.1:546-5671 GCA_964498235.1 uncultured Planctomycetales bacterium | reverse complement strand
CGCGCACATCTAATTTATTGACCCCATTGGTTGTCCCGATACCTACATTCGTCCCATTAAATGAAAATTGTGATTCAATCCCCGACGTAGTAGACCCATTATTATACTGCACCGCATTGGCTGCGCCAGCAGGCGAAGCGGGTGTTCCAACCAAGAGTGACCCATCCCCCACAAAAGAAGTCGCGCGCACAGTACCCTGCACATCAACCTGTGCTCCCGGCGCCGTTGACGCAACCCCAACATTGCCGCCAAGAACAATCAACCGGCCAGCGCTTGCCGTCCAAGTGCCGATACCGACATTGCCGTTGGTCACTGCTAAGGCCGCCTGCGGCGTTGATGTGCCTATACCGATATTGCTAAAAGATGATGCCCCGGTAAACGTATTTATTGAAGTTCCTGTTTGTGTATATCCGCCGATAGTTGAAAATGCCAGCGACCTAACCGTCCCTTGAACATCTAATAATTGACCCGGAGCTGTTGACCCGACACCAACATTCCCACCGATAAATAACGCTGAGTTCTCCGCATTGCTAAATGTCGTCACACCGGTAATCGTATTCGCACTTGTTCCGCTTTGGGTATAAGCTCCGCTTGTTGCAAAATTTAACGCCCGCACAGTACCTTGAACATCTAATAATTGTCCCGGTGTAATAGAACCAATCCCAACGTTGCCGTTCATCACCGCGAGTTTTGCGGCAGCACCCGTCAAGGTCGTTCCAATCCCCACATTACCACCCGTGGTGCCAAGTCTTGAATCACCGGTTACTTCTAATTGATCTAGGGCGGCCTGACTCATATTCATCGTGCCCATGATCGTCAAATTATCAACCGACGCGTTATCACCCAAATATGACGAACCATCCACTTCTAAATTGCCTGTCACATACAAATCCGGACTAGCAGAAGGATTATTAAAGGTCCCTGTCCCAATGCGCACGGTGCCATTAACCGCCAACTTTTGGCCGGGTGCGCTTGAACCTATACCGACATTTCCGCCATTGGTGATACGGACTACTTCGGCGTTATTTGTTAAGAACGTTAAGTCCGGCGTTGTTGCCGACGAGGCGCTGATAGAAGCTAAATTATCATTGCCGTAAAAACTCTTACCAATGCCGCGGATACGGACACTTCCATTCACATCTAATGATTGTCCCGGCGCGGTTGAACCAATCCCCACATTACCAGCCGTCGATACCATCACATAATCACCGCCGCCGGCAGAGGTCGAGGAAAGCATTAATAACGGATCTGTGCCGCGCTTTAACACTTCAATCGACGCGTTAGCCGTCGTTGTTCCAACCCCAAGATTACCGCTTGTGTATGCCAAATATGTATTACCAGAAATTGACAGGCTGTCTAAATTCATCCCGCCCTGCATATTCATCTGGCCCATGACCGTCAGATTATCAACCGCCGCGTTATCCCCTAAATACGATGAGCCATCCACTTCTAAATTACCTGTCACAAACAAATCAGGATTAGCTGAAGGATTATTAAATGTCCCCGGCCCAATACGCACTGTGCCATTGACAGCTAACTTTTGTCCGGGCGCCGTCGATCCGATACCTACGTTTCCCTCATTGCTGACAGTCACATAATCACCGCCGCCGCCAGAGGCCGAGGAAAGCATTAATAACGGATTGGTTGTCCTTTTTAGAATTTCAACTGACGCGTTAGCGGTTGTTGTACCCACCCCTAAATTTCCGCTGGTGTATGCCAAATACGTATTGCCTGAAATCGCAAGACTGTCTAGATTCATCCCGCCCTGCATATTCATCTGGCCCATGACCGTCAGATTATCAACCGCCGCGTTATCCCCTAAATACGATGAGCCATCCACTTCTAAATTACCTGTCACATATAAATCAGGATTAGCTGAAGGGTTATTAAATGTTCCTGACCCGATACGCACCGTACCCTGCACATCTAACTTTTGTCCGGGCGCACTTGACCCAATCCCTACATTTCCGCCATTTGTGATGCGGACTACTTCCGCGTTATTGGTGATGAAGGTTAAATCAGGCGCTGTTATTGATGAGGCGCCGATAGCGGCCAAATTATCATTACCATAAAAACTTTTACCTGTACCGCGGATACGCAGACTTCCGTTGACATCCAGCGATTGGCCGGGAACAACAGTACCGATCCCAAGATTTCCCTCTGGTGAGACGATAACATAATCCCCGCCGCCGCCAGCCGACGATGATAACATCAAGATTGGATTTGTCCCTGATTTTAAGACTTCGATGGAGGCATGTGCCGCAGTTGTCCCGATCCCTAAATTCCCGCCGGCTGTTCCAGCATATAAACTATTACGGATTTCCAAAGTATCAAAATCTGTGGCCCCTGTTTGGGTAAAACGGCCTGTAACAACTAAATTATCAACTGACGCGTTATCACCAAGATAGGACGAACCGTCAACCTCAAGATTTCCCGTCACATATAAATCACCGTTACCTGATGCATTATTAAAGGAGCCATTGCCAACACGTATCCCAGTGCCTTGGACATCTAATCCTAACCGCGGTGCCCATGTGCCTAAACCAACATTGCCGTTCATCACAACCAAACCACCCTGAGGCGAAACAGTGCCAACACCGACATTACCGGAAATATCCAAGAGCACATCCGATGATCGCACCGTCATTTGCTGTAAGGTGCTCCCCGCATCATTAATTGATTGCAGGGCCACCCCATTGGTTGACGAAAAATCAGTGCCGGGACGAACACGAAGATTTTGATTTGTGCCTACAGTCAAATGGAATTTACTACTGGGGCCGACTGTTCCAATCCCAACATTACCCGCGTTTGTAATGACTAAAAAATCACCGGGTGTCGCGGCGCTTGATGAAACCATCACGGGTGTAATCGTCCCTGACCTGATTAACTCCAACGTGCTAAGGGGCGTTGACGTATTGATCCCGACATTGCCGTTTGAAAGCACGCGCATCCGCACCGCATTGGCTGAATCCTGCACAATTAAACCGCTGCTGCCGTCCGTGGTATCTAGTACGGCTTGAATATCACCGGCAAATGACTTGACTGGGAAAAATGAAAGATATATGAAAACCGCTGTAATTAATACTGTTACGCGCAGGAAGGAATTTAGAAAATATTTAAAGGAATCGGGCATTAAGTATCTATATATGATTAAGTAAGAAATTCATTACATAACCATATTAACAAATGTACTTAATGCCTCAATATTTATTTAAACTTTTTTGCTGTTTATTTGACCACTATAGCGTCGGAATAAGACTTAACATCAAGCTACTACAGCAGATATACACTTAAATAATGCCAAAACTTTGCATTTGAAACAATAAATCACGCGTGATCACAACAGCGTTTGCGCTTGAACCTCCATGTTCTAGAAAAACACAAAACGCTAAATTGTTTTTAGGACTTCTTACGTAACCGACAAACCACGCGTGATCACCCTGCCTCCCAGCTTGCGCGGTCCCAGTTTTTCCCGAAACCGTCATCCCAGTTAATTCATTTAACAGGTGCGCTGTCCCATCCTTATCCGCAACAGTTTGCCTCATGCCATCTTGTATCTTCCGCCATGTCAAACTATTTAACCGGACAATAGGCCGCTGTGATAAATCCTGATCCGCAAATAATTTCCCATCAATCGCCCTTAAAATGCGGGGACGCAGGACAATTCCGTCATTAGCCACCGCTGAGATCATCACCGTCAACTGCAGAGGTGTTGTCAGGGTGTCCCCTTGGCCGATGGAAAGATTTAACGTATTTCCCGTAAACCATCCGCCTTTCTTTTGCCCCGGCAATATCATCAACCCTGACGATTCAAAAGGCAGGTCAATTCCCGTCGGACGCGTGAGACCGAATGCTTTCGCGTATGCACCAATCACCGAAGGAGCAACTAATTGTCCGATTTGGTAAAAATAAACATTGCAGGAATGGGCGATGGCCTGCAATAAATTTTCACGGCCATGCACATGCGCACATCCAAAACGGGCCTTACCCAGCATATAAAAACCCGGACATTCAAAGGTCGTCTCAGGATTTATCTTCGCCCGCTCCAGAGCGGCCAATGCAACCGGAATCTTAAAAACCGATCCCGGCGGATACTGGCCTGAAATCGCACGATTAACCAGCGGCCGGAAAGGATTTCCAAAATACCCAGGAATACGGTAACGCTGGACACGGTCTGTAAAGGCATCCGGATCAAATGACGGTGAAGAAACCATTCCCAGAATCTGGCCATTAGCCATGTCCATGACAACAATGCTTCCCCGCTTTGAATCAAGTAATTGCGTCGCTGTTGTTTGAATCCTCTCATCGATTGTCAAGGCAATATCTTTTCCCTTAACGGAATCCTTTGTGCCTAATAAACGCACCTGCTGGCCGCGGCTGTTAACTTCGATCTGCCGCCCCCCCGGAGTCCCTTGAAGGACGCTTTCATAAAATTGTTCTGCACCAATCTTACCGACGAGACTAAGCGGCGTGTAACCATAATCCTGCATAACATCGGCAGCCAAGGGATCAATTTTTCCCACATAACCGACGACATGAGCAGAATTCTCATGATACGGGTAAAAACGCTTAAAGCTTTCTTCAATCTCAAGGCCGGGATATTGAAAACGATTTTCTTCAATTGTAATTAAGACACTGCGCTCCACATCTTCCGCAATCACGACAGGATCAAGGGGACTTACTTTACGGTGCTTAAATAACCGCTGAATCTTTTTTGGATCTCTCTTTAAGACCTTTCCGACAAAACTAAATAAAGCATCCGCATCCTCTACGTCTTGAGGAACAACAGCTATGTTATAGGCAGATTGGTTATCAGCTAAAACCGCCCCATGACGGTCATAAATCCGTCCTCTAGGGGCATCAATAGAAACAACGCGGATACGGTTATTACAGCTTAACTGATAGTAATAATCACCCTGAATAATCTGCATAAAAACTAATACCGCAATGATCAAACCAAGAAATACGAAGATTAATTTTCCTAGAATATGAATACGCATATTATAATTTAAATATAATATTATTAATGGGATATACAAAAATGATATAAATATTTATCTAAGAGAGTCTTTTTTCAGTTTATTTAGAAGAATAAGGAGCAAAAAAAATCCCAAGAAAATAATTA
>CAZCHB010000128.1:0-536 GCA_964498235.1 uncultured Planctomycetales bacterium | reverse complement strand
TATGATCGCGGAATCACGCAAACGTTGAAAAATAAAAGTCACACAAACCATGGTAAGCAAAAGCTGGGGCAAGAAAACAAACTCTAATGCCTCTGTTATGCGCAAGTCAAAAAGACGCATATGGACCAGTAATTCAAGAATAAAAACAGCAATGACAACAAAAAAAACGACGACCGCACGGGAAAAGCGCGATCCGGGCTGGTATAAGTTTTTACGGATAAAAGTTGTCAAGTACGCGGCCGCAATAAAAATAAATACGTGGGTGCCAAAAGGATCAATGCTATAAGCATCTTTTAAAAGCCCTCCAATGCACGCCGCCCAAATACCATGCCGTATCCCCCAATAAAGCCCGCAAAAAACAATAACGATCAAAATAAGCTGAGGCTTCCCCCAAGAACCAAAGGCATTAAATAAAATAAATTCAGCAATAAATGCCGCAAAAACCAGCATGGCAATGGCCGCGTATCGTTTCATCAACGGATTAATTCCTGTTCTTTACTACGCATGCGTTTTATATCCTTGGGGTCATGGTCATC
>CAZCHB010000127.1:0-5786 GCA_964498235.1 uncultured Planctomycetales bacterium | reverse complement strand
AGCTTCCTATAAAACAAAGGGGAAAATTTCTTGATCAGATCAAAAAAGAAATCGATGATCCGAGATTTACTGAAACGGAAAAAGAAATTAATAGTTTGGGATTAAACCATAACGATTTTACTGATAACATTCAATTGTTAAAAAGCGCCATTCTAGATGAGTTAAGCGCCAACCCTAAAATTGAGCTTACTTTCCCCATTCGTATGCAAATCGCGAATATCCTCAACAAGGTTAAGGCTCAGTTACAGGTAAAAGATCCACATTTTAACGATCAAGGCATTAGAACAGCATTGGCCAATGATGCGATTTTATATATGCAAAAGATGTTTAGTCGCGGCTTTTTTGATGGGGCGATGTTAAGCGGCGGTTCAGATATCAAGAGTGTTCGTGCTGTATCAGATACGATATCAAATCTAGCTGATTTGTATAGACAGCGCCCTTTAAATGCAGAAGCGTTATGGATGGATACGCTTCATTTTCCTGAAGAAGTGAAAAGCACGTTCAGGGCATTTATCATTGATTTAGGCGGTGGGCAAAGGGTAAGTCTTTTGGATATTATTGATAAATATTGGGGAGGTTTTTTGTTTATTGCTGATGACCGTCAGAATAATAATTATTTTCCGCTTTCAAAAGAGAATGCCTTTTATCTGATCAATTTAAATAACCCCGCAAGCCAATATTTGCGTATTCAAGCGGGAATGCCAGTGATTAATTTAATGGATGGCCGTCCTGTCGATAATCAATTAGATCGGTATCAGGATATTGTCCTGGCTGTTTTGCGAAGCTTAATTAAAATGATGAATTATAAGAAGGCGCTATCGCTGAAAAATCTCGCTGGAGATGCATCCGAAGATCTTTATTTTGAGCGTCTTTCAGCAGAGTGGAAAATAGTTTTAGGTAAAGTTTTAAATAATACCATAGCTGATAGAAGCGAGGGAATTTCATTTGAGCAGAAATCTTTGTATGACGCCATTGAAGCAGATTTCAGATCTTCTTTTTGGCGTAGAATGTTACGGCAATTTGAAAATATGGTGAACCTTTCTATAGTAAGAAGTTTAATTTATCCTGTTTTTGTTGATTTTAATAATCCAGATTGGGTTAGGCGGCAATATGATATATGGAATGCAGTAATGGTGACGAACGCGCATAATCCGTCTTTTGTACGAAGAATAATGGATCAAAGAGATAGGAATATGAAAAAGGTATTAGCGTTGGCCGCAGAACCGCAAGATTTTGGAAAGAAAAAAGAAGAAAGGTATGACAACGCGCGTAAATTTTTTGGTTTTTACCAATTTACTAAAAATGAATTGTTGGATGTTGCTGGAAAGAGTTATCAAGGCGATGAACTTTTTGGAGAATTAAGGCGGTTAGGATTTTTAAAAGGTAATAACGATGAGAGCAGACTTTATTCTTTGCCGTCGTATTATTTTAGGCCATCCCGACAAATCAGTTTTTTTGATAACGATAGGATTTATAGGGCTTTGTTAAAATATTTTTCTCCAGAAAAAAGTAACGCAATAGGGGCATTTTTAAATACTTTTATAACGGTCCCTTTAGATAAGGTAGAGCAAATCAGGAATCTACGGGAGCAAGCATTGAGGGAACGGTTAATAAAGGGTAATTTTATTTATCCCGATGAAGAAAAGGCGTATTTACATGCTGAGCTTGATCGATTGGATGAAGCTCACCGCATTTTAACAGATAGAGCGATGATATATCAAGATAGCGAATTAAAACGTATTGGGGACTTATTTTTTATAGAAAAGCCTGACTCAATTGTTGTCACGGATAAAAGATTTAATAGAAATAGAAGTGTTTCTCTTAATGACATTTTAAGGCAAAGTATGTTAAGAATGGCGGGGCTTAAAACGGATGAAAAGCAAAAAAAGATGATTGCAGTTATTGAGAGTTACTATGATGAGTTTTATCCTAACAGGATCAACGTGGGTGATCTTAACGGGACTTATTTTAAGGTTAATAATCGGTGGTATTTAATCAAGGTTATGGGCTTGCCTCATCGTAATAATGGGACGACAGAACCAATGGCGACCATTATTGATTTAACTAATATGACGGTGCTGGCGGGAAACATTAAAGTTTTTAATAGAAAGCTTATTCTTGGGCAAAATAGCATTGTTGTGCTAGAGGTTGATCTTCAAAAAAGAACTAATGAAATTGCGCGGATAAAACTTGGTCCTGAAAATAATGCGTTTAATCAAATTATTGATCAAGAACCAATAGCGGTGAACGTGGCCGTGCCTGGTGGGATTGATTTAAATGCTTCAAATTTAGATTTACACATTAAGCGCGACGGCAATGGACTGGTATTGCCCACAGTCCAGCAAGACATGGCTCAATTAGGTCAAATTGAAGGATTGAGGCCCGTCATTTTAAGCATTAAACCCGCTGGCGAACTGTCCATTGTAAACGATTTGACGCAAATTATCCGCTAAGAATTTTTTTATTTGACAATGATGCAAATATACCATACAATCTTGCATCATGGTACGTAGATTTATCCAATTGCCTTTAACGCGCTCATTCTTCCTTTTTGGCGCCCGCCAAACGGGTAAAACCACGCTGATTAAAACAAGTTTTATTAAGCATATATGGCGTGTTGATATGCTGCTTAGTGAAAACTTTATCAAATATTCCAAAAATCCTGCACAATTTCGTCTGGAAGCGCAGGATCAGATTAAAAAAGGGATCAAAACGATTATTGTTGATGAAATCCAGCGGGAGCCACAATTATTAAATGAGGTGCAGTATTTAATGGGGGAGCACCCATCCTGCCAGTTTATTTTGACAGGCTCATCTGCGCGTAAATTAAAACGGGGTGGGGCAAATCTATTAGGCGGCAGGGCCTGGGTTGAACATCTGCATCCTTTATTATGGTCTGAGTTAGGACAGTCATCGCTTGAAGATATTTTGCAGTATGGTTCACTTCCGTCGTTGTTGGGGCTGACAAAGGCAGAGAAAGCCAGAACGTTGATAGATTATACGCATTTATATATTAAAGAGGAAGTTCAGGCGGAGGGCATTGTCCGTCAATTAGGTGCTTTTAACCGTTTTTTGGAAATGGCAGCAGGACAGAATGGAGAATTGGTTAGCTTATCGTCTATTTCTAGAGAATGCGCGATTCCCGTTAAAACGGTTCAGTCTTATTATCAGGTATTGGAAGATACCTTGCTTGGTATTCGGCTTGAGCCGTGGGATAAAAGCGTGCGCAAGCGCATGGTGGCCCATCCTAAATTTTATTTTTTTGATCTGGGCGTGACAAACGCGTTTAATAATCGCTTGACGGATCCAATTGACAGAACAACTCAGGGACGTCTTTTTGAACAATTTATTATTTTAGAAACGCATCGCATGAGAGATTATTTGAAGAGTAATAAGAAGTTATATTTTTATCGGACGAACAATGGCGCTGAGGTTGATCTTTTAATTGAAAAGAACGGTAAGATAACCGCCGCGATTGAAATTAAAAAAATGAAAATAGTTAACAGCAGTGATTTATCTGGGATACGCTCCCTTAGGCAGGAGCATCCTAAGGTTCCATGTTATGTTGTTTCCTGCGTTGATACGCCTTATGAATTAGATGGCGTTGAAATACTTCCTTGGCAGGAGTATTTGAAGGCTATTAAGAAATACTTGTAGGCGTCTTTTGTCTTGTTTGTTTTGCCATCTCACGGATGGCACACTATCTGTAAATTATTAGCAATAAGGGGTTAAGCTATGTCTGATAAAACAAAGAATAAAAAATTAAATGTCACCGGCACGCAGGAGCTTGAGATTCTGCGCACGATTGTTGATATCGCGTCTTCTGAATTAGATTTAAATTTATCCCTTCAGCTGGTGGTAAAAATTGTTACCGAGATGACGTCCGCCGATTCTGTCTTTATTTATCTTTTCGATGATAAAAAAGAAAATCTTGTGCTGATGGCGTCTAAGACGGGGCATAAGAAGGACATTGGGAATTTGGTGCTTAAGATTGGCGAAGGGATTACGGGGTGGGTGGCTCGTGAGAATAAGACGGTAGCCATTAAGCACCATGCGTATAAGGATCCGCGCTTTAAAAGTTTTGATGTTCTGCCTGAAGATAAATTTGAAGCATTCTTGTCCGTTCCAATCATATATAAGGGAAAAGCGATCGGGGTTGTGAATGTTCAGCATAAGAGCGAACAGGATTATTCTCAGACTAGCGTTAACTTGCTTGAAATGATTGCTAAGCAGGTTGGCGGGGTATTGGACCATGCTAAGCTTTTTGAAGAAACTAGGAAAAAAGCATTGCAGTTTGATTCGCTGGTGAAAGTTAGCCAATCAATTACCTCTGAGCGCTATCTGGATGAGATTCTTAATTTGATTGTCGTTGTTACCGCTGAAATGCTTAATTCTAAAATCTGTTCTGTGATGTTATTAGATGAAAAGGGTGTTGATCTATCCATTAAAGCGACTCAGTCATTAAGCCCTGAATATAAAAGCAAGCCTAACATCAAGGTTGAAAATTCCTTAACGGGCGAGGTGATCAAGACTAAGAAGCCGGCGATTGTTTATGATGTGCGCTCTGAAGCGAAATATGCCTACCGTGATTTAGCGGCCAAGGAAGGCTTGACCTCCATGGTGGCGGTGCCGATGATCGTTAAAGATAAGGCCATTGGGGTCATTAATGTTTACACGAAACAAATGCATAAATTTACCGACGAAGAAATTAATGTTTTGCAGATGATTGCCAACCAAGCTGCGGTGGCTGTTGAGAACACCAAACTCATGGAAGAGGCTTTGAAAGCCAAGGAAGCGTTGGAGACCCGTAAGCTCATTGAACGCGCCAAGGGCATTTTGATGAAGATGAATTCTTTAAGTGAAGACGCCGCCTACAAATTAATCCATAAAAAAAGCATGGATTCCTGCCGCTCCATGAAGGAGATCGCCGAGTCAGTCATTCTCATGTCAGATTTACAACGGGGCATTTAATTGCGGTGAAATACAAGGAGAGATCAAATAGATTGTGGGGCATGAGTTTAGATTCTGCTATAGTATGGGTGAAGGATAAAATATTTTCTTGACAAAGTATAAAATACGGCTATACTTTGAAATGTATTTTTTAAATCGACGGTTTGGGGCATTGATGTTTCAAGCGTTATAAGGGCAACGGACGTCCTCTGGTTTTGCAGTATATATGCACCAGAGGTTTTTTATTTTCAGGACATATTTTTATTAGTTTCGTCATGGCGGCGAAATAGGGGGCATAGAAGCTCAGTATCTTTAATTTTAAAGAAACTGGGCTTTTTTATTGCCTCCGCCAAAGGCGGATCCACCTCAGGTGGACAGGACAAGGAGGAAATTTTATGAAATCACACGCGGTAGATATCCAATTACGTATTTGTGAAACGATGGGTTTTTTAGTTGCGTTTGGCGTTATTGCGGCTGCGATGACGTTATTTTACATGGTACAAAAGCATTTAATTTCTTACTAACACGTAGCTCATGAGGAGGAAAAAGTAATGGAAACAAATCCAATTAATTCCGGCGATACAGCCTGGGTTCTGGTATCATCGGCTTTAGTTATGCTGATGACGCCGGGATTGGCATTCTTCTACGGAGGGATGGTTAGACGCAAGAATGTTTTAGGTGTTTTGATGCAATGTATGTTTTGTCTGGCTTTAGTTAGCGTATTGTGGGTTGTATTTGGGTATAGCTTATCTTTCGGTAAGGGCAATACCTTTATCGGCGGATTGGATTGGTTCATGTTAAATGGCGTTGGTCAGGATGTTAATGCCGACTATGCG
>CAZCHB010000126.1:0-5894 GCA_964498235.1 uncultured Planctomycetales bacterium | reverse complement strand
CCCATACTGGTGTTTGCTCCCGACGTGACGCGATGGATATTATCCAGGCCGGCCGTGTGAAGATTAATGGCACAGTCAACAACGAGCCTTCAACGCAGGTTGACGGCACAGAAGAAATTACTGTTGACGGCCAGAAGGTCGGGGCAAAGGCATATACGTACATCGTACTGCATAAGCCTGTGGGGTATACGACGACTAAGGATGATCCTTTTGCAAAGAAGACGGTCATGGATTTACTGCCAGGCCGCCTGCGCCACTTGTCTCCGGTAGGGCGCCTTGACCGTGACACGGAGGGGCTTTTATTATTTACCAATGACGGCAGCTGGGCCCAACATTTAATGCATCCTAAATTCCATCAGGATAAAACATATCAAACGACCGTTAAAGGTAAACTTGAGAGTCATAATAAACGCACGCTTGAGCAGGGCGTAATGATTGAAGGCCGAAAAACCGCCGCTTGGCGAATCACGGATGTCCGCTATAATGAAGCTTTGGGTGAGACCCAGTTAATCATTACGATTCACGAGGGGCGAAAGCGTCAAATCCGCACGATGTTCTACAGCGTCGGGCATAAGGTTACATATTTAAAACGAGTTGCTATTGGTGCTCTTAAGTTAGGTGACTTAAAATTAGGCCATTGGCGGGAATTAACACCTAGTGAAATAAAGTGCCTGGGAAATTTCTAAAGGCCTTTATTAACGCGTAAAGGATTATTGTAATGATTACGGTAACAAATTTGAGTAAGAACTTTGATGAGCGGATGCTCTTGAAGGATGTTAATTTAAGTATCTTTCCTAATGAGCGCATTGGTTTAACGGGGCCCAATGGGGCGGGTAAATCGACCTTGTTTCAGATTATTTTGGGTAATCTTGAGCCGACCTCCGGCAGTGTGCAGATCCAAAAGGGCATTAGGGTAGGATATATGGCCCAAGAAGCGAAATTTTCCAGTGAGTGCACGGTGATGGAAGAAATCACCTCTGGCAATGATGAAATCCGAGCGTTATTAGCGGAGAAACATAAACTTGAAGATGAGAATAAAGCCGACAGCTCGCGCTATGGCGATGTCTTGGAAATCCTCGAGCAAAAAGGTATCTACGAGCTTGAGCATAAGGCCGAAAAAATTTTAAGCGGTCTTGGTTTCAAAGAAGCGGAGTTTCATAAGCCCATCGTCCAGCTTTCCGGCGGATGGCAGATGCGCACCCAGTTGGCTAAATTGCTGACTTATAAATATGATTTAATCCTGCTAGATGAACCGACTAATTATCTTGATTTGGAAGCCACCATTTGGCTTAAAGGATATTTGTCGACCTATGAAGGCACCTTTATTATCATTTCTCACGATAAGATTTTCTTAAATGATGTTACCAATTACACTATTATTTTAGAAGATGCCCACATGACCAAAATTAAAGGGAATTACGAAGCCTACCAAGAAGCTAAGGACATGCGCAACCGCAGCCTTGAGAAACAAAAAAAGGTTGTCGACGCTAAAAGGGCGCAATTAGAACGTTTCACTGAGCGTTTTCATGCCCAGCCTAACCGTGCTTCAGCGGTGCGTAATAAGCAGAAAATGCTGGAACGCATGGAAGAAATTGAAATTCCGCAGGAAAAACATTCTATCCGTGATTTTGAGATTCCTCAAACGGTCGAAAGCGGATATACCGTGATGACTTTAAGCAAGATCAGTAAGTCCTATCCGGATAAACAAATTTATAAGGATTTAGACTTTGAAATCATTAAAGGCCAGAAGCTCTGCTTGGTCGGGCCTAATGGAGCGGGAAAATCAACCTTATTAAAAATTATCGCCGGTGTCCTGCCGTTTGACAGCGGTACGCGAAAACTTGGGCATCAGGTTAATTTAGGTTATTTCTCCCAAACCCGCTTAGATGTCTTAAACCCATCACGCACAGTTTTCGAAGAATTGATGTCGGCGGTTGAGCGTAGTATCCCCCAGTCCCAGGCGCGCACCTTGCTTGGGGTATTTAATTTTAAAGGGGATGATGTGTTTAAACATGTCCGAATTTTATCAGGGGGTGAAAAAAGCCGCTTGATCTTAGCAAAGCTATTGATAAACCCGCCGAATTTCATATGCCTTGATGAACCGACCACTCACTTGGACATTGATGGTGTTGAAGCGCTGACTACTTGTTTTAAGAATTATCAGGGCACCTTGTGTTTTATTAGCCACGATTTGTTTTTCGTTAAAGAGATCGCCAATCATATCATTGAAGTCAATCCGGGTGAAATTAAGAATTATCACGGCGGCTTAGATTATTACCTAGAGAAAAAAGCCGGTCTCCAAATGGACATGCAGAACAAGGCCAATGCCGCGAAAGCCGCGATGGCCAATGTCCAGAAGAATCAGAACAAGAAGAACGATAATATGCCCCCGCATCTGCGTGAGGCTCAAGACAAACATGCGCAAGCCATACGCCGTTTAGAAGAGATTAAGAGAGAAACAAAAGCCTTAGAAAAAGAAGCAGCTGAATTAGAGACCGAATCTTATGTTAAATCTCGTTTTATGAGCGATTCTTTCGGACGTGATCAGGAGATGATTAAAGAATATGGTATCCGTTTAAAAGAAATCCAGCGCCGCCAACGGGAGATTGTTGTTACCTTAGATAACCTCGCGCAGGAAAAAATAAGGATTAGTAAATAAAGAGGCATAACAGTATTTTATGCATAAATTTATTTTTCCATTGTTAGCTGTCGTTTTATCTGGATGCACACAGCTTAAACTGCTGCCGTATCTCGACCAAGCCTTGCTTTTAAAAAGCTTCGGTCAGGAAAAAGAAGCCCAGCACAAATTTGTCATCAACACTGATGCCAAATTCGACGCCCTTGTTAAGAGCATCGAATCAGGTGACATTAAGAAATATAAGACTGAAGCGGAAATTCTTGAAAGCTTCGGCCCGCCGATTTTTAGTAAAGACATCCGCGAAAATGGAGTTCTTGTTAAAGAAAGTTTATATCGTTACTGTATCCAGAAAACAGGCCCCCGGCGTGTTTACTTGTATTATGATGCTCAAGGCCAAATAACTCATTTTTTATCGATATGATAATTTTTCTAACCATTCTTAGTTCGGCTAATTTAATTCTGCTTATAATTTTGTACATAAAGCAGAATCAGCATAAATCCAACGACGTTAAGCCCTTGTTTGATCAGATCCAAAAAGATCTGGAACGCACTGAACGGGCACTGAGGGATGAGATTGCATCAAACCGCGGGGAGCAGTTGAAGGGCTTGCAGGGATTCAGCGCGGCGCTGGCGCTACAGTTAAACACGTTGACGCAGAATAATGAGCAGAAATTAGACAAGATGCGCGATGTGGTGGAGAAGCAATTACGCAGCCTGCAGGAAGATAACGCGGTTAAATTAGAAAAGATGCGTGAGACCGTCGATGAAAAGCTTCATTCAACGTTGGAGAAACGTTTGGGTGAGTCTTTTAAGATGGTTAGCGACCGTCTGGAGAAGGTGCATCAAGGATTAGGTGAGATGCAGAATTTGGCTGCCGGCGTTGGTGACCTGAAAAAAGTCTTAAGTAATGTCAAAACACGCGGTGCTTGGGGTGAAGCGCAGTTAGGCAATTTATTGGAACAAATCCTGTCTCCTGAGCAGTATGAGAAAAATGTCATCACCAAGGAAGGTTCGCGTGATCCGGTTGAATACGCGGTCAAAATGCCCGGATTAGGCCAAGGATCGGTGTTGATGCCTATCGACGCTAAATTTCCGACAGAAGATTATGAGCGGCTGTTGAGCGCCGCTGATGCCGGTGATGTTTCGTCCTTGGAGGCTTCAGCGAAAGCATTAGAAGCGCGCATTAAATTAGAAGCAAAGAATATCCGGGATAAATATATTCAAGCGCCGTTGACGACTGATTTTGCTATTTTATTTCTTCCCATTGAAGGCTTGTATGCTGAAGTGCTGCGCCGTCCGGGGCTTGCTGATATTCTCCGACGGGATTTTAATGTGGTCGTGGCTGGCCCCACCACCATTGTGGCCCTTTTAAATAGTTTGCAAATGGGTTTCCGCACCTTGGCTGTCCAGCAGCGCGCCGGTGAAGTTTGGAAATTATTGGGCGAGGTCAAGGGAGAGTTTGGTAAATTCGGTGATTTATTAGACAAGACCAAAGAAAAATTAGATCAAGCCAGTAAAAATATTGAGGATGCCTCGCGTAAATCCCGCACCATTGAACGCCGTTTGCGTGATGTGCAGGAGCTTACTAATACGCCGAAGGCAGGATTGATTGAACCATGAAATTCTTTGACCAATTCCCTGTGACAGCGTTTATCAGTGATGCCTCTGTTGATTTTACCCCGTTGGATTTCGATGCGCCATTGTCGCAGGGCCAGCGCGCGTATCTGAAAAAAGAAACTGGCCGGGATATTTCCCAGGTCTTTTGGCGCAAGCAAGTTCATGAAGACGGCATTATCACCGCCCGCGCAAGCGCGTCCGCTTGCCATGGCTGTCCTGACGCGGATGCTTTTATCACGGACCATATAAATCTGCCCATTGCCATCCGCACCGCGGATTGTGTGCCTGTGTTTATTTATGATCCGGTTAAATCTGTTATTGGTTTAGTCCATGCCGGGTGGAAGGGAAGCTATGCCCAGATTACCGCTAAAACGATTAAGAAGATGCAGCGTGATTTTGGTTCTCAAGGTAAAGATTTAAAAGCGGCTATCGGCCCCTCAATCCGTTCTTGTTGTTATCAAGTCACGGAAGAGTTTAAAACCTATTTTCCGAAAGATATGAGTATGCGCGCTGGTCAATTATATGTTGATGTGGTCAATGCGAATCGCCGCCAAATCATGTCTGTTGGGGTGAGCGAAGCAAATATAATCGACAGCGGGGTGTGCACCATGTGTTCCCGCGTGAATGGGAAATTTGAATATTTTTCATTTCGCCGGGACGCGGATAAAGCTGGGCGTATGATTTCGGTGATGATGCTATGAAAAAAGATGCCTGTATTATTGTTCTTGTGACAGCCAAAAATCATCGCGAAGCCAGTTTGATTGCCAAACATTTATTGGCAAAGAAACTTATTGCCTGTGCTAATCTTACCGATGGGGTTGGTTCAGTTTTTTGCTGGCAGGGTAAGATTGAAAAAACGAAAGAAACCTTAATGATTTTAAAAACAAGACGAAACTTGTTTCGCAAATTAACCATAGAAGTTAAGCGGCATCATAGTTATCAAACCCCGGAAATCATCGCTTTACCGATCGTAGACGGCAGCCGGGATTATTTAAACTGGATTGGAGAAAGTACATGTTAAAGACGTTAGCCATGGGGGTTTTACTGTTTATAGCATCTTATGTTTATGCCATGGGAAACGTCCCGATGGAACATGCGGGGGGCAGTCAAGCCGGACAGTCATTTAAAGATTTTACCCTTCCAACGGTATCAAACGAGTCCAAGAGCTTTTCAAGTGTCATGAAAGGAAAGAAATCCATCTTACTTTTCTGGGCAACATGGTGCCCGCATTGCCATGAGGCTATTGTCAGGATTAATGATCGTTTTAAAGAAATTCAAGAGGCGGGTGTTAATGTTGTTTTAGTTGATGTTGGAGAGGATAGTGAATCTGTTTCTGCCTATTTGAATAGATTAGGTGTAGGTTTGGACAGTTTTATTGACACTGATAACGTTACAGCAGAATTCTTTCAATTAATAGGCGTGCCGACATTGTTTTTTATCGATGAACAGGGAATCATCCGCAGCAGTGCCCATCGATTTCCCGATGACTATATGTCATGGTTTAACCCATCTTAACTAAGCTAATCTTAGGCGTTTAACGATAGCGGATCTTGTCTTTTAAGTCAGTTTTCAGGTTGGCCTCAAATTTTGTTTTGTTAACAAAGGCGGCAATCGCTTGATTACGTTTTTGGGCCTCCAT
>CAZCHB010000125.1:0-5911 GCA_964498235.1 uncultured Planctomycetales bacterium | reverse complement strand
ATACGTCATTGGTCATTATGGGTGACGGGGCGCTTAGGCCAATTTTGGAAGCTTTTGTTAAAGAGCATCAGTTGACACAGGTTAGGTTTACGGGATTCTTAAATAAGACGGAATATATTGAAACCCTTAAGGGGGCCAAGGCCTTAATTATTCCATCGCTGTGTTATGAGAATTTCCCAGTGAGCATTGTGGAGGCTTTTGCCTGTGCCGTTCCGGTGATTGCCAGCAGGCTTGGCAGCATGAAAGAAATTGTGACGGATAATGAAACGGGATTATTATTTAACTCCGGAGACAGCGTTGATTTGGCGTCTAGGATCAAGCAATTAGAAGCAAATGATCAGGTGGCTGCGGGTTTCGGACGGCAAGGCAGGCAGGAATATTTGAATAAATATACGGATACGGCCAACTATAAAATGCTTATGGATATTTATCAAGATGCGCTCAACAACAGGAACAAGAAATATTGAAACGTAACTGGCTATCATATTATTTCTTAGGAGTGACGTGCGCGTATATCATATGGCGTTTCGCAATACATTGGGCAAAACAATAGGCCCCCTATCACATTTTCCGTCGTGGTTTCTGATCATTGGTTATCCGCTCTTTTGGATAAATCTATATTCTTTTAATTCCAAAGACGGAATAACGCCGCCCCTGGCATGGATTATATTTGGTGCGGTCGCGGCAGCATCATTATGGGCGCGGCCCCCAGCATGGAATAAATTTAATATTTCTGACGATAAATTATACTGGTACCTAGGTGCATTTTTAGGGGCAGCTATTTGCGTCATTGTTGTTTTAGCGGCGTTTAAACCCATTCATTTAATGCAGGAATTCGATTGCCTGCAGTACCATTACACCTTACCCCGTCAGCATTTAATACGCGGATCATTTGCGCATATCCCTTGGTCGGCCGCAGATTTATTCTTATTGCCCGTACAATTTGCCTTAAGCCCATTTTGGTTCGCGACGGTGTATCCGAATAAACTCCCGCAATTATTTTTCTTTCTTGGGATTATTCTCATTCTTTACCGTTTAATGAATCAGCTCGCCTGGCCTGATAAGCCATGGGCAGGAGGGCTCGCGGTGTTTGCTTTTTTAGGGAGCCATGGGTTTGGCGTCCAAATGGGAACAGGCATGTTAGACCTTGTGCTGGTCTATCTTTTTCTAGCTTGTTTGGATAGTTTATATCATGGTCGCTGGTTTTTTGCCGCGGTTGAGGCCGCGTTTCTTGTTTGGTCAAAACCGTTTATGCCGATTCAGGTGATTGCTATTATCATCACTATGGGGGCGGTTATTGCCGGCTTAAAATATTTTAAATGGCAGCTCTTAGCCGATATTCCTTTAAGATGTTCAAAACAATTCATTTATTCTTTTCTAGGGCTTAGTATTTTTGTTGCCGCTCCGTTTTTGTTTAAGTCTATTTATTATACCGCGTCGCCGCTATATCCTTTTTTTCCGGGACTGATGGGAGATTTTGCCCATTTAAAGATTAATCCGCTGGTATGGCAATCAGTGTTGGGGGCAAGTGATTTATGGATGAATGCTGTTAAGGATGGATATGGATTAGGGAGGCAATGGCTGGAGTTCATCAAACATTTCTGGTTGTTGGCGGTGCCGGATAAAGGCGTCAATAATGCTTTTGATTATCCTTTGGGATTGCCGTATTTATTGTTTATTGGGCCTTTTATTGGGTCCTTAATTCTCGGATTTCGTTATAAGCGGATATCCGCCTTAAGTATTTTTGTCATCGCCGCTTGGGGTTTATGGTGGTTTGGTTCCCAACAAACTCGTTTCTTATATGTGCCCATCGTCCTCATATTTATGATAACCATCTTAAGCTGGAAAAGTGTTCCCCGATGGCTGGTTATTTGTTTGACCGCGGCTTTAGGATTACAGTTGATTTCGATCTGGGGCGCGCATAAGAATGACATTTTTCGTTCTTCATATGCTGTTTTAAGAGAAGAGGATAAGCAATTATTAATGTTAAAAGAAGGTGAATGGCCCACCCATGATGCCTCTTATGCTCAATTTCCTGTTAAAGTAACAAAAGAAAAATTACCCTTCTCCATCTTATTTAATATATAATACTGAATTTATGCATAAGCGCGTTGATATTTTAGGCGTTCAAGTGTCTGCGGTATCGCTTGAAACCGCAGCAGCCCAGGTATTAGCTTGGGTTGGCAGTAAATCCAAGGCATATGTTTGTGTTGCCCCTGTATCAACCATCGTTGATTGTAACCGTGATCCTGACTATCAGTCGATTGTAAACGGCGCTGACATGGTAACCCCGGATGGCATGCCGGTGGTTTGGTTATTGCGGGCGAAAGGAATTGCTTATGCCGGACGGACTTACGGTCCTGATTTGATGAGGGCATTGTGTAGAAGGGAAGGGCTTCGGCATTACTTCTTTGGGGGAACGCAGGAGGTTTTGAATCGGTTGGAACAAAGCTTGAAAAAAGAGCTGTCAGGTATTAATATTGTCGGCATGGTTTCTCCTGCTTTTCGTCCAAAGGCCGAAGCTGAAGCTATTGATGTTATTGATGCGATTAATAACGCATCTGCGGATATTTTGTGGGTGGGTTTAGGTTCTCCTAAGCAGGATTTCTGGATGAAATTGCATCGGAACCGGTTAGATGTTCCGGTCATTATTGGCGTCGGTGCCGCTTTTGATTTTATTGCCGGTACGAAGGCCCAGGCCCCAGTTTGGATCCAACGTAGCGGTTTTGAATGGTTATTTCGTTTGTGCAGTGAGCCCAAGCGGTTATGGAGAAGATATTTGATCGGTAATAGTTTGTTCTTGTTTTATTTGGTTAAGTCAATCTTTAGCGCCCCTAGAAAATCATGAGATCAGCCAAACAAACATTCTTTATCATCTGCGGTTATGTTGCGATAGATATTGTCTGTATTTTATTATCTTTTTATCTTGTTTTGCTGTTTCGGCCTCAAACCCTGCCATTTAACGTTTCACTGGAAGGTTTCTTTTCATCATCTAATCCATTTAAGATACTTTTTTTTAGTTGGACGCCTTTTATTTTATTTTTCTATCAAATGCACGGCCTTTACCACACCAGGCGTGAACGTTTTGAAGGCCTGGAAATCGTCGATGTGATCAAATCGGTTATTTTGTCGTCCTTGATCATTATTGTTATGGCATATTTATTGCGGATTCATGATTTTCCCCGCAGTGTCATGTTTTTAAGCGCGGCCGCGATTGCATTCTTTTGTTCCTTGTGGCGTGTTTTAAAGAAGGTATTCGTTAATTTTCTGGCCCAAAACGGTTATAATAACTTTAATGTAGTGATTATAGGGGCGGGCAAGGTCGGTATATTGCTGGCCGAAGAAATCAAGAAACGCCCGGCCCTTGGCATCAACATCGTCGGGTTCTTGGATGATTTCAAAACAGGCGCCTGCGGCAGCGGCAATTGGCCTGTGCTTGGCCGTATTGACGAGTTGGAGGCTGTTTCGAAGAAATATTTCCTGAATAAGATATTTATCACGATTTATCATAATAGCGAAGTTTTTGTAAAGATGTTGGAACAGGCCCGTGAATGTTCGTTAGCCGTCAGGGTTGTGCCGCAAGGATATGAATGGATGGGGCAAGACCCGCAGCGGTACAATATAGGAATTATTCCCATCTTAGCGTATTGGGACATTGAGGTTAATTACCGGTTAAGGACAAAACGTTTATTTGATTTGTGTTTAGCGTTGATTATTCTTGTTCCTGTTCTGCCGCTGTTAGGTATTATTGCCTTATATATTAAGTTAGACAGCAAAGGGCCAATTTTATACAGTTCACAGCGTTACGGGGCCCGCGGCCGGATTTTTAATATGTATAAATTCCGTAGTATGATTTGTAATGCCCATGATATGCTGGCTGAACTTAAAAATAAGAATGAAATGGACGGCCCCATTTTTAAGATTCGAAAAGACCCGAGGGTAACACGCGCGGGAGCATTTTTGCGTAAATACAGTTTGGATGAATTGCCGCAGATTATTAATGTCATTAAAGGTGACATGAGTTTGGTGGGTCCTAGGCCATTGCCTATTGATCAGATTGAGAAGGAAGATCTTCAACAGCTAAAACGTCTGGAAGTTCGTCCTGGGATTACAGGTCTTTGGCAAGTGCGCGGGCGCAGTGACTTATCGTTTGCCCGGTTAGTTAAGTGGGATGTTTGGTATATTAATAATTGGTCGTTTGGGTTAGACTTATATATTTTAATGCAGACAATTCCAGTTGTCTTGAAAGGAAAAGGGGCGTATTGATGTCAAAAACTGCTCTTATAACGGGAATTACCGGTCAGGATGGGTCATACCTTTCGGAGTTTTTACTTAAGAAAGGGTATACTGTTTATGGCCTGATGCGTCGGGCCAGCAGTTTTAATACCGGCCGCATTGATCATTTGTATCAAGACCCGCATGAGCCTAGTCCTAAATTACGCCTGATTTATGGTGATTTAAATGACGCGAGTTCGCTTAACCGCATTATTAAGACATTAAAACCCGTCGAGATTTATAATCTGGCGGCGCAAAGCCATGTAAAGGTTTCTTTTGAGATTCCTGAATATACAGCTGAGATCACGGGGCTTGGCACGATTCGTCTTTTAGAGGCCATTCGGGATTGCGGATTGAAAACAAAGTTTTATCAGGCATCATCGTCGGAGATGTATGGCAAGGTCTTAGAGACGCCGCAAACTGAGAAGACCCCATTTTATCCGCGCAGTCCTTACGCGGCGGCAAAGGTGTACGCGCATTGGATAACGGTCAATTACCGTGAAGCATATGATATGTTTGCCTGCAGCGGCATTTTATTTAATCATGAATCTCCCAGGCGTGGCGAGACCTTTGTTACCCGTAAGATCACCATGGCCTTGGCCCGGATTAAACTTGGACTGCAGAAGAAATTGTATTTAGGGAACTTAGACGCTAAACGTGATTGGGGTTTCGCGGGAGATTATGTTGAGGCCATGTGGCTAATGCTGCAGCAGGAAAATCCTGATGATTATGTGATTGCTACAGGTGAGACGCATTCTGTTAAGGAGTTTTTACAAGAAGCCTTTGGTTATGCTCAATTGGATTGGAAGAAATATGTAGCCATTGATAAGCGTTATATGCGACCGACGGAAGTAGATTTATTATTAGGTGACGCGTCTAAAGCGCGTAGAATGTTAAAATGGAAGCCAAAGGTTAATTTTAAGCAATTGGTGCGTATGATGGTTGATAGCGATATGGCATTAGTGCGGCAAACATTATACGGAACGGCAAAAAAGGTAAAAGCATGAGTTTTTGGGCAAAACAACGGGTGATTGTGACCGGCGGAGCCGGTTTTTTAGGCAGGGCTGTTGTTGCACAATTAAAAGCTAAAGGATGCCGTCATATCATTGTTCCCCGGTCTAAGGAATATGATTTGTGTAAAGAATCGGCTATTAAGAAATTGCTCAAAATTTCCCGTCCGGATATGATTATTCATTTAGCCGCTGTGGTTGGCGGTATCGGCGCTAATCGTGAAAATCCTGGTAAGTTCTTTTATGATAACCTGATGATGGGTGTTCTGCTGATTGAGCAGGCGCGGTTATTTAAGGTGCCAAAGCTCGTCGCCGTGGGAACTATTTGTGCATACCCAAAGTTCTGCCCAGTTCCTTTTAAAGAAGAAAATATCTGGGATGGGTATCCTGAAGAAACGAATGCTCCTTACGGCTTGGCTAAAAAGATGCTGCTTGTCCAGTCTCAAGCATACCGTCAACAGTACGGTTTTAATTCTATTTATCTGCTTCCTGTTAATCTTTATGGGCCGGGAGACAACTTTGCGTTAGACAGCTCCCATGTCATTCCCGCCTTGATCCGTAAATGCCTGGAGGCAAAACAACGCGGTGATAAGAATATTGTCGTCTGGGGAACAGGTAAAGCCACG
>CAZCHB010000124.1:2090-5947 GCA_964498235.1 uncultured Planctomycetales bacterium | reverse complement strand
GTCAAGTATCCTGGCAATACCACGGCCGATGAGGTATTTTTATAATCAACCGGATACTTTACCCGCCATTAGCACGGCATCTAAGGATATCCTGAATTCCAATTGCCAAGATTTGGGGTTGGATATTGGAGAGGACACATGGGAATATCCTTGGTGGGTGTACTTGCATAATGGGAACAAGCGTATCAGGATTGAGCATGTGCTTGTGACAAATGCCTCGCGAAATCGGGAATACCCGCTGGGTAAATTTGACCCATGTTTGATTATTTCGCGTCATTCTCCAAATGCGCTGAAGGTTGAAGGTAAAAGTTTTAATCTCATAAGATTTTACGGGCATTTTTCTTTATATGTCCCGTCATCAATGTTAAATAAATAGGGCGCTGTCCCTAATTATTTGCTAAAATTTGAAAGTGAAAATACTTGTCACGACCGGCAGTTGGAATGTTTCCATGGTGGTCATGGAAAGTTTGGCCAAACAAGGCCATGAGATCTATTTGTTAGATGACGATCCCTATTGCGCGGGTTTTCGTTCAAAGTATTGCAAAGAAGGGATTGTTTCTCCGTCTGAGGAAGATGCCGATAAGTATATTGATGCTATTACTGCGATTGTTTTAACCCGCCGTTTTGACTTGCTGATCCCAGTCAGTGATATTGCTGTTGAATTATTATCCACCCATCGCCAGCGTGTTAGTGCGCATGTGCCGATGTTTTTGCCTAGCAAAGAATTGATTAATTTGGCCTGTTTCAAAGATCGAACGTATCGTTTCGCCTTAGATAAGGATATTTTAATTCCGCGTACGTATTTTCCTATATCAATTGATGATATTGTGCGTTTGTCAGTGGAGGTTAATTATCCATGCATGGTGAAGCGCTCACGGGGGACGGGAAATAAGGGGAATACGTATATTAGTGATAAAGAGCAGTTAATCAATTATTATCAGCTGTTGACACAACAGGATGATTGGCCGGTTATTCAGGAGTATATCGTCGGTGATTTTTATGGATTTCTTGCCGTGGCTGATCAGGGAGAAGTATTGGATTGCTTGACCTATAAGACAGATCAGAAATATGCCGCAAGCGTGATTGCCCCGTATTGTTTTTCCGTGGTTGATGAAAATTTTCTGGATACGGCTAAGCGGATTATTAAATTGCTTAATTGGAGCGGTGCGGTTAATTTAGATTTTATGAAAGGACCTGATGGCCGGTTTTTTTTGCTTGAGATCAACCCCCGTTTATCAGGTTCAGTCAATTTTGCTTATCAATTGGGCGTTGATTTACCGTTGATTTATACTAAACTTGCCCTTGGTCAACTTGTTAATAAATTTGAAAGGATAAGGTATCCATCAGGGGTCATTTTTCGTTTTGTACTGACTTCCGAGATTATTTTTACGATTAAGAATAAAGATCATCTGCGGCAGCTGCTGGGCAATTTTTTTAAGGGCCGTATTATGACGGATATTCCATGGCATGATCCAAAGCGGCTGATGCGGATATTAAGACATTTGTGGTGGTATTGGCGCGCACGCAAACGGGAGAAAGTCTGAATGTTTGAATTAATCAAGAAAATTCATCGGCAGATTCCATCTAAGGTTAAAGATTTATATATGCCGACGCTGTATAAATTGGCCTATGTATTGGGGAAAAATCTTAGTTTGTTTTATCCCGTTGTTTATTTTTTTGAGGGGGAAGAAAAAGATTCCAGGGCTCCCTTATCTTTTGTCTATGCGGGCTTTAATTCAAAGACCGTTGATTATTGGGCGGGGATAACGCTGGTTTCAAGCTATAACAAACGAAGTTTAGGCCGCCAGTTGTTTAATAAAGTCCCTAGCTTCTTGAAAGCTAATTCAATTGAATGTGACTTTTTATTAATGGAGCATAACCGCGCCACCTTGCCGTTCTTACCGCAAGAAGGTTTTCGGGTGCCGTATTGGGTCAGCATGGAAATTGATACCTTGGTGCCCCAGGAGGAATTGTTAGGCGAACAGCAGTCGGACATTAAACGCCGGATCCGTAAGAATGGGTTAAGTTTTATTATGACCAAAGATATTGATGCCTTTAATGATTTCTATGACAATATGTTTCTGCCCTACATTCAAGACCGGCATACTTTTTCAGCGTTTGTCGACAGCCGTGAATATTTATTTAAGATATTTCAAAGCGGTGAATTAATTCTGATTAAGAAAGATGAACAGGTGCTGGCCGGCGGTATTGTTGAGTATGAAAATGGCTATGCTAAATTCCGCAGGCTGGGTGTCCGAGGAGCCAAGTGGGAATATGTGCAGTATGGGGTGTTGGGGGCGATGTATTATTTTTTAAGCGTGGAAATGAAAAAGCGAGGGTGTCCCAAGATGCATATTGGCGGGACACGGCCTTTTTTAAGCGATGGAGTGACAAAATTCAAGATTTCTCTTGCTGTGCGCTTGGATCCTGTATTAAAACATTCATATCTTCTATTGGTCTTGTTAAAGGAATCCAGGGGCGTGAAGAATTTCTTTGTTAAGCACCCGTTCATTTTTGTTAATAAAGAGAATAAATCCTGCCGGGCTGTTTTTATGGAGGCAGATGAAAGTACGCCGCTAGAGAAGTATGAGCAGGCGCTTAAGATGCCTTTTTGTAAAGGGATGGCAGAGACTCATATGATTATTTATAAATCGTGACAAGTTCAAGGAGGCAGGGCAATGGATGATAATTTAGCAAAACGCGGTCGGAGCCTGGAAGAAATATTTTTTATGGAGCGTAATGCCAAGCTTATAGAGCAACGCAAGCAATTGGAACAATTAAAAATGAATTCGGATGCCTTAGCCGCTGTATCTGGCATAAAGAATCCCGCGGTGCTCGAGAAATTAGTCTCGTTAGGGATTTCAGCCGGCACCTTGGCTTCACTGGCTGTTTTGCCCTTAGTCGAGGTCGCTTGGGCAGACGGCCAATTAAGTGATAAAGAGAAAGAGGCAGTATTGTCAGGGGCGGCGCATAACGGCATGGCAAAGGAATCAATTGACTATAGCCTGTTAGATAGCTGGCTTAAACAACGGCCTCAGCCGCAATTGCTAGAGGCGTGGATTCATTACATTGCCGGATTAAAAGAAGTTTTGAGCCCGCAAGAAATGGCACAGCTTCAATCGGATTTATTGAACAAAGCCCGGAAGGTAGCTCAGGCCGCTGGGGGATTATTGTCTAAGATTTCTTCTGAAGAACAGGCTGTTCTAAAGAAGATGGAGTCGGCATTTAAATAAATTTATTCATGCGTTTCTTGGCAGGTCAGGCCGCAAGCGGCGTTGATGTTTTAGACCTGCCGAAACGCAGCCATTTTTCAAACTCGACGATGCCGTATGCCGCCAGTGATACGATGATGATAAGCAGCCAATCTGCCAGCGCAATAGGCGATGTATGGAATAATTTATTCATTAGAGGTATGTAGGTCAGCAGCAATTGTGCCGCCAGCATGGCCGCAATCCCGCCCCAAATCCACATATTCGAGAATACGCCAATGCTAAATATCGATCTGCTTAATGACCTGCAATTAAGCAGGTAGAATATTTCGACCATGACGATGACGTTGACGACTATGGTGCGGGCTTCAGACAAGCTGGCACCGAAATGCGATTGAGTCCAAATGAATAACCCATAGCCTCCAATAAGCATGACTAAGGTTACCAAACCAGTTCGTAATAATAATTCTTTTGTCAGGATAGGGGCTGTGGGAGGACGGGGCGGCCTTAGCATCACGTGTTCTTCTTTTGGTTCAAAGACCAGCATTAATCCCAGGAAGATTGCGGTGGTCATGTTAATCCACAGTAATTGGACCGGCAGGGCGGGCAAGGCGGCGCCTGCGAATATGGCTGTTATGATTAACATGG
>CAZCHB010000124.1:0-2080 GCA_964498235.1 uncultured Planctomycetales bacterium | reverse complement strand
ATTATCGAAGACACAGCGGCCTTCTTCAACAGCGGATTCAATGGAAGCGAAATTATCGTCTGTTAAGAGCATATCCGCCGCGTTTTTAGCGACATCAGTGCCTGTTATGCCCATGGCGATGCCGATATTTGCTTGTTTGAGGGCTGGAGCATCGTTGACGCCGTCGCCAGTCATGGCCGCAATATGTCCCCTTGCCTGAAGGGCTTTGACCAATCTAAGTTTTTGTTCAGGGACAACGCGGGCAAAAACAGCGGTGTGTTCAATGGCTATGGCTAATTCTTCGTCAGTCAGCGATTCTAGTTTCTTGCCAGTTATCCCGGAATGTTCATCTATTGAGTCAGTTAATCCGATCTTTTTTGCGATAGCCATTGCCGTCAACAAGTGGTCGCCTGTGATCATTTTAATTTTTATGCCTGCGGACTGGCAGCGATGGATGGCCTTGATTGCTTCCGGCCTTGGAGGATCAATCATCCCTTGAAGTCCGACAAAGGTTAAATCGCTTCTTAAGTCGTGGTGGTTAAGGCCAGTCTGTAATGCGGTGACATGGAGTTTAGCGAAGGCCAATACCCTCAAGCCCCGGCTAGCCATTGCTTCGCCTAAATGATGGATATGGTTTCTATCGAGGGGGATAGGGTTTCCAGAATTATTAATTTGATGGCTGCATTTGTCCAAGATTTTTTCGATTGAACCTTTAATGTAAACAAGCCGGGATGATTTGTCCGCGTGCTGATGCAGGGTTGCCATATACTGATGTTCTGATTCAAAAGGCAAGGTGTCAATCCGGGGATGGCTGGCCATGATTTCATCAATGGGTAAATTCCCTTTTTCTGCGGCGATGATAAGGGCGCCTTCCGTCGGGTCTCCTTGTACGCTTCTCCTTGCCTGGGAAGGGATGATTTTTGAGTCATTGCATAAAAGGCCTATGGTCAAGCATTCCCGAAGGGCGGGAATTGATTGGGCAGACACAGTTGATCCGTTTGAAGAAATATGACCCGCAGGATCGTAGCCGCTTCCGGATAATAAGTACAATTTATCACCCGCAGTGATTTCCTGCACCGTCATCTGGTTCTCTGTCAAGGTGCCTGTCTTGTCTGAGCAAATGACCGTAGCACTGCCAAGGGCTTCAACGGCAGGTAATTTGCGGATAATAGCTTTGCGACGGGCCATACGCGATACCCCGATGGCCATGGTGATAGTCACGGCCGCGGGCAAGCCTTCCGGGATGGCTCCCACGGCAAGAGCTACTGAGGCCATGAACATTTCCAGCATGGAGTTTCCCCGTAAGATGCCAATCATAAAGGTCAGTCCAGCAAGGCCAAGAATCGCGAAAAGCAGCAGTTTGCTTAATTCGGTGATTTTGATTGTTAAAGGCGTTGATAAATTTTCAGCCTCAGAGGTCAGCTTTGCGATACGTCCGATTTCCGTGCGGTCACCGGTTTCGCAAACAATCCCCTTAGCTTGGCCATACGTCACCAGAGTAGCAGCAAAGGCTATATTCCGGCGATCCGAAATGGCGGTGTTCTCTTTTAGGGTAATAGTATTCTTTTCAACAGCAATAGATTCTCCAGTTAAGGCTGACTCATCGACCTGCAAGTTCCGTTCATAAAATAAACGCAGGTCAGCAGGGACTTTATCGCCTGATTGCAGGATGACAATGTCGCCGGGCACTAATTCTTCTGATGGGATACGTTGTTTAATACCGTCTCTTAGGACTGTAGTTTCAGTCTTGACCATTTGTGAAAGTGCTTCGATGGCTTTTTCCGCTTTAGCTTCCTGCAAATAACCCACCAGGGCATTGATGAAAACAACGCCAAAAATAACAACGGCATCTACGATTTCATCTAAATAAAAAGTGACCAGTGAGGCGGCAAGGAGGATATAAAGCAGAGGTTGATGGAATTGCAGAAGAAAACGCATCCATTCGCTTCTTCGTTTTTGGGGAGTGATCTTGTTTAGTCCGTATTTCTGCCTGCGCAGAGTGGCATCAGCATTAGATAATCCGAGATGGGTGTTGATAGCTAATTCTTCTGCTGTTTTCTCGTGAGTCAGATGATGCCATGGCGTTTGCATAGCGGTAGCT
>CAZCHB010000123.1:3130-5964 GCA_964498235.1 uncultured Planctomycetales bacterium | reverse complement strand
CCGTCTGTATCCAACGGTTTGGAAAACTAAACGTCGGTGAAACAGCCGTATGGATTGGGGTTTGGTCAGCTCACCGTGACGAAGCCTTTAAAGGGTGCCGATACATCATTGAAGAAATCAAAAAACGCCTTTTAATTTGGAAAAAAGAATTCTACACTGACGGTCAATCCATCTGGGTCCGCGGTCAAGAAACCCCTACAATAGGATAATCATATGAACATTGATATTGATATCAGCATACTTAACGCAAAAGAATTCAAAGAATACAAACTCGTCGATATACGAGAACCCAACGAATATACGAACCTTCCTGCCAATACAACGGAGCTGCGCCATATTCCTTTTGCTCAGTTCCCGCAAAATATGAACCAATTTAAGCCTAACGAAAAATATCTAATCTTCTGCGCTATGGGCGGACGCAGTCATCATATGGCTGAATTACTTAACCAGAAAGGTATCACTGCCCTTTCAATTAATTTTGGCATTAATGCTGTTAACCAATACCTAAACAAAATTAAGAATGCCGGCAACTGATCATCCTGATATTACAATTATCCCTTTAGCTAAACTAGCGGACTATACCACCTTTCAACTAGGCGGACCTTGCCGCGCCCTAATCAAATGTTCTAGCCCTCAAGCCTTGAGGAATGTTGTCCAACGCCTAACCAAGGAAGGCAAACCCTTCAACCTCATTGGCGGCGGATCTAATCTGGTTTTTGCTGATGCTGGAATTGACACGACGGTGATTCGCTATGCCGCAACTACACCGCTGATAAAACGCGACGGCAATAACATAACTGTTTCTGCCAGCACGTTTTTAGATGATCTTGCGTTGTTTACTATTGAAGAAGGCTTAGAAGGCTTAGCTTACGCCTCCGGCATCCCGGGAACAGTAGGCGGAGCTGTGGTTGGAAACGCCGGCGCGTGGGGAAAACAAGTGGGCGATTGCCTAATATCGGCTGTTATCATTGATCGTCAAGGGAATGAGAAAAAAGTCAGCCCTGATTATTTTGCCTTTAGCTACCGTCATTCGAGGCTTAAAGAAACCGATGATATTATCCTTGAAGCGACCTTTTCACTAACCGATGGTGATCCCATTAAACTTGCTAATGAACGGGCGGATATTTTACGCTTAAGAGAAGAAAAGCATCCTAATCTAGCCACTCACCCCTGCGCTGGAAGTTTCTTTCGCAATGTTGAACCAACATCAAAAGCAGACCGCCGTCAAGCCGCTGGATTTTTTCTAGAGGAAGCGGGAGGAAAAAATCTAAAATCAGGCGGGGCTGAAATTTTCCCAAAGCATGCCAATATCATTTTTAAAGGACCTCAATGCACCGCTCAAGATGTATATGACCTGCATTTAAAAATGATTGCTGTCGTTAATCAGAAATTTGGATTTGAATTAAAACGCGAGGTCCGATTTGCTGGACATTTCACCGGGCAAGACCCTTCTAAAACTAATACTTTTTGGTGATTTTCTAAAGCAGCAATTCTTTTCCGGGAGAAATAACATACGCCCACGGATGAAGAACCATTTTCATATCCGCAGAAAGATTTTCTTGTTTCTTTGCTGAACAAATAAGACTCATACGCAAGGCCTTTTCTCTAACTAGCGCAATAAAATCCGGAATAACCCCGTATAAACGAATACGTTGTTCTGCCGCTAAATGCGTTAAAGGAGCTAAAATAGCATTATTCTGCTGGTCGTTAATATTGTCATTAATGACGGCCATAAAATCTTCTAATGCTTTTTGATAATCACCTTTCAAATACCTCACTAATCCCCTGTTATACAAAACCCACGCATGCTTAGGATGAAGCTTCAATGCTCTGGATAAATATAGCAAAGAACGATTATTATCATTTAATAAATAATAACAATAACCGGCCATTTCATCCGATCGCCCTATATCCTTATAAATCAAGGATAAAAGCATGTAATAGCGCAATGCCGCCCTTAACTTTCCGCTATCTGTCTTTTCTTGAGGTGATTGGGATAACTTGATCGGGTAATCCGCGTAAGAGGATAAGGCATTTAACCGCCTTAGTTGATACTGCTTCTTGTCCGCTATAAGAAAGAAAAGAAGGGCCGCAATACAGTACAGAATAATCGCGTAATTATATCTTCGGAGATTTAACATAAATAAAATATGAACCTGCCAAGGCCATAAGCCAGCCTATACTAATTATGACAAGAATAAGAAATAATTTCTCCCGTAATGGCGAATAAAACCTTAATTTAATACTGTGTACCCCAGCCTCTGTCCAGAAACCTTTAAAAGCTTGATTCGCCTTAATAATTGCAAGAGGCTTTCCATCAATACTTCCTCTCCATCCTGAATGAAAACTATCATTATAAACAATAAATTTCCTAGACATAAAATTGGTTTGCATATCAATGGAATTAACATTAAAATGCGTGATTGCAAACTCATGGCTTGGGCCAGCCACAGGCGTATATGCCGCATTCAAATCACCATTAGCAGGATTGTCATAAATAACAAATTTATATTTCACATAATCCTTAATCAGGTTCGGATCCATGCGTGATAAGAAATCATACGCATATTGCGTCCCAAAATAGCCGCTGTCTACAAAACCTGATTCATCCTTACGTAATTTAATCCTCTGATGAAAACCGTGTTCTTCATTAAAACCGCTTCCCTTAAGAGGTCTTGTGTAAACAAATTCCATCGAACGCCGCTCATGTGAAATCGGTGATCGAGAACAAAGCTTGCTATAATAAGACAAGCAAAAAAACGGTTGGAGGATCGCCAAACAAATAAAGCCAAAAATAAACACATCCGGCCGTAATCTTCTTTGGAATAAAACCC
>CAZCHB010000123.1:0-3120 GCA_964498235.1 uncultured Planctomycetales bacterium | reverse complement strand
CTGGCGGCAATGGTTATAAAAGAATCTACAGGTACATTATCAATAGTGATAAGAAATACGACCATCCCTAAATGAAGCAGAACAATGAGTCCGATCGCAACAAGCCTCATCCTTATCTGCCCAATCAAAGCAATAAACTCTTTTAACGAACAAACTAAAAAAAGAATCAAAAGCGCGCTAATAAAAGGAAGAAAAAAGAAATAATTACGAAAATACTTCATAAAAAATATATGTTCATATAAAAAACGATGAACCGGCGTTACATCCGCAAGACCAATTATCACCAGCAAAAGCCCAATTAAAAAGATAAATAACTGAATCCTTCTAAAGCGAGTTGCTAATGAACATACAAATAACACAAAGACAAGAACAGGGATAAAAATCATATGATTCACCCCCGATTCAAAATCAGCAAATAGCTCAGGCCAAGACCCTTCTGTCGCAAGGCCACTTAAATTTATTGCTTCAAGAGAAACTGCCGCTGCATCTGAAACAGCATTTACTGCTCTGTTAATAAACAGTACATACTCTCCACTTGATGATTCAATCTTCCATAAAATAATAGGCAGTAAGGCTAATGCCGTTGTTACAAATGACAGTACGAGGATAATCGGCGATTCTTTGACTAAGCAGAGAACATTATTAAAAAATACTTTGTATTGGCCAGGATAACAAAAAGCACCTGCTAAGCAAAAACAACAGAAAAGTATTAAGAAATAAAAAGGAATGTAGCTCGACGCAATAATTATCAAGGTAAATGTCAGGCCTATCAGACACATACGCCTGTGTTTCGCATCCCTGGCATTAATAAAGTCAATTAAGTATATAAAAAACCATAACGCAGGAACAAAGACAATAAGAAAAACAAATTGCCAAAGAACCATAACGCCCAAACTTGAAAATATCATCAGCACATACGCTAACGTGGCATAACTATGCTCCTTGGTTAATCGTAACGCGACGATATAAACGCCAAAACAAGCTAACCAAAAATAAACAAGGATTAAAACTACAAAAACAACGTACAGGTTAACTCCTAAAGCCGTTAACACAGCCGCGAATATCCATAGCGGGTTAAATTCACCCATAAATCTCATGTCAAAATTATCAACGGATCCCCATGAATGAAAAGGATTCCAAAGCGGAAAAACACCATCAATAATATTTTCAATATAATAGGAAACCCAATGGAAATATTGGATATTATCACCGCCAATAAACAGACGGCCTTGGATAAAGTCACGGTAAATAAAGATCCAGACAAAGAATGGAAAAACTAGGAAGAAAAGTTTTTTAAGCATTCATTATAGTCAGCATTATCCGCCGATTTGATACATCTCAACCTTATGGGCTGGTTTAGATGACTGACGGAGTTGTGAACGAAGCTCTGAGTAGCGGTCTTCCCGCTTTAACCAGTTTATACTAATTAAACGCGCTATGAATTCATCATCTGTACCATCACGCAAATGATCTTTTAAATCAATTCCACGTGTTGCAAAAAGGCAGGTATACATTTGCCCATCCGCTGACAGCCTTAAACGGTTACATGTTCCGCAAAAGGCATGGCTCACTGACGAAATAAAGCCAATTTCACCTTTGCCGTCTTTATAACGGTATCGCTCAGATGTCTCACCGCCTTCTGTGCCTTCAAAACGCTCCAGCGGATAAACAGCATTAATCATTGCTACAATATCTTTTGTCGGAACTACATTCTTATATTCCCAATGATTTTGATTCCCGACATCCATATACTCAATAAAACGCGGCACATGCTCAGTACCACGAAAATGCCGTACCAAACCTAGAACTGTATGATCATTAATCCCCCGCTGAATGACAGCATTGATCTTGATACGTTTAAATCCAACCGCCTCAGCAGCCGCAATACCTTCTAACACATCCTGGACTTGACCCCGCCCGCCGCTTAAAACCTTAAAAACATCAGGATCCAAAGAATCCAAACTTACTGTTATTCTTTTTAAACCCGCTTGCTTTAAACGCCCAGCCCACTGTACCAGCAAGGAGCCATTAGTCGTCAGCGCTAAATCTTCAATACCTTCAATGGCAGTAAGGCGCTTGATTAATTGATCCAAATCAGGGCGCAATAACGGTTCTCCGCCAGTAATACGTAGTTTTTTAACACCTAACAAAACAAATATGCGAGCGATCCGGACAATCTCTTCAAAACTTAACCATTTATTTTTATCCAAGAATTCATACGCATGATGAAATTGTTCAGCAGGCATGCAGTAAGGACAGCGAAAATTACAGCGGTCAATCACTGAAATACGTAAATCACGCAGGGGCCTATGTAGCTGGTCTAAAATCATTCGGTTGAAACTGATTTTTTATTATCAATCGCGCCGTTCATCGTATGCCAACACAAAGAAGCGCATTTAACGCGGGATGGATATTGCCAAATACCGGAAAAAACAGCTAATTTATCTAAATGATTTGCTTGGCTTTCAGGCTTTAACTGACCTATGACTAAATCATGAAATTCTTTAAATAAGACTTTTGATTCATCAACAGTCTTACCTTTTAAGGCGGCTGTCATCATCGACGCTGATGCCTTAGATATGGCACATCCAGCCCCTTCAAACGACGCGTCTTCGATAATATTATTTTGAACCTTCATAAACACCCACAAATGATCCCCGCATAAAGGATTATATCCTTCCGCCGCATGGGTAGCCCCTTCCATCTTTCTAAAATTACGCGGATGGCGGTTATGCTCTAATATGGTCTGCTGGTATAATTCGTCACGCATGAAAAATGGCTTTCGCTTTATGTAAGGCTTTAACCAGAATGTCTATCTCTTGTGCTGTATTATAAAATGCTAAGGAAGCCCTGGCTGTTGCCGGGATCTTAAAACGTTCCATCACCGGCTGAGTACAGTGATGCCCTGTGCGGATAGCTACTCCTTCTTCATCAACAATAGTACCTAAATCATGAGGGTGAATACCCTCCACAATAAAAGATAAGATAGAAGTCTTATCTTTTGCGGTACCTATCAACTTAATACCATCAACGGCAGATAATGCCTTTGTCCCATAATTTAAAAGATTCTGCTTATACGCATGCATGGCCGGCAAACCGATTGAATTTACATAATCAATC
>CAZCHB010000122.1:0-5976 GCA_964498235.1 uncultured Planctomycetales bacterium | reverse complement strand
ACTCCCGAATCTCATCAATATGAGTCTATGTGCAAGATTATTAAAGCAAATAAAGATGATTTGGTTAAATTGGCGGTTAGTCGACACACATTATATGAAATGCCCAAACAAACGCACGTAAAAGGCTTATCTAATGTTTTACAGTTTTTAAAATCAATTGAAGTATTAAATCATTTTCCTATGGGCAATTGGGGCGAACAAATCTCCAGTTGGGAACAAACAAGTGGCACTTGGAATGATGTAAGAGAGAATCAACAAAAACAACAAGAAATAGAAGAATTAGCTAAAGCAGGAAATGATATTCGAGATAGAGGGGCATATATAGATTCATTAATGAACAATGTTTCTGCATTTGTAACCTCTGACACACAATTTGCTGGACCTGGACCTGCAAATAGACTTCAAAATAGATTTGGATTAGAAGTGTTGACGCCTGAAGCGTTGGCCCTTCAATTGGTATACTGACACAGTATTTTTTAATTGTTGAGACAAAATATGTTAATAATCATTCGTTGTAAAATTAATCTAGAATCCCTTAAGCAAGTCGCAGAAGATTTAAAGGGCTATGTCAAAGTTGTTGTGGATATTCAGCGTAAGATTTTATCTGCCGGTGGAGAAAAACATGTTGATGGGGAACAACTTCTTCTCAAAGATGGAAGCCGTCAGGAAAATCTCTGGGGAGCGGGTTTAGATTTAGAAACCGATGAGATGGATTTTGATTCCATGATTAACTTAAGACCTGCACAAAATTCAAGCCGAGAAATATTAGACCAAAAAATTAGACAACAGGTGGAGTCAATCACTCGATCACTATTACAGGGGAAATAATGGACGCTAAAGAATTAACATTGAATATTGCGGTCAATTTAGGCCGTTTGTGCCGTTGGTCTATGGAGGGGCGCAGGGCCAGGGTGGATCAATTTTTAGGTGAGACCCAGGAGTATTTAAAGGCTTTAGAATTAGCTCCGAAATCAGTTCGGTTTATGCCTACCTATGAATGGTTCAAGAAAGATTTTGAACTTCTAAGCCATAATGTTCAGATGGACGCCAATTGGGCCGAGTCCATGCTGACTTGGGCAAACATTCTGACCCATAGAGCGAAAATTTCTATTTAGGAAAAGGTTGCCCGATCGACATCTCCAGTCGCCGTAACTTTCTGCGATGGAATTCTATAAGTAATTGAACCGTCTTAGGATGCGCGTTTCGACTGGCGTCCTGTTTGGCACCCCAGTATATAAAATTGCGGAATCGCAATTCAGATAATAAAAGCCATGATTGCCCAGAGCAGTCATGGCTTTTTGCATGACCTAACGTTTACAAGAGTTAGGTGATTATTGGCCTTTGATTTTGCCCCGCTTTTCCCGGTTATTCAGCAGCTTTGGTAAATCCTGCCGGACACATCCTAAATCCGCTCAAAAAGTATCTGTTCATCTGCATAAATGCACATTTTTAGAACCAAACGTTTAACTGCCAATTTAGGCAATGGGGGATAGAACGTCTGGTTTTTCTGAATTATCTAATGACAGTTAAATGAAATCGGTAGATTATGCCGTTCATTTGACCAGTTAAACAAGAATCAATTGATGGTTTGCCAGATGTAGATTTGCCGTTCCCAGTTGGATTCAGCAGTGATGGGGAGGTTGTCTCTGACGGAGATGCTTCGGATTTTGTCAGAATTGTTGAGAAGTATTTCTTCTTGGATGGAAGGGGCAAGGTTGAGCAGGCTTATGATCTGGCTTAGACGGGCTTTGGTGATGTTGATCCATAATGCGGCCTGCGTGAAATCCTTCACTTTACCTTCGTTGATGATTTGTTCTACCTGATAAGCAAGGATGAGGTGCTGGCCTAGTCCGAGTGATGATGCCGATGATGAGGATGACGGCCCGCCAGCAAAGTGGTTTACGGGACATTAAAAAAGGAGATTATGGGAAAAAGGCCGGATATATCAGATAAGTTAATTCATTTTACAAAAGGGGATACAGAAGAGGATGCTTTTAATAAGCTAAAGGATATTATTACCTCGGGTGTATTGCTAGGGAGTAGGTGTAAATATATTCGGGGCGGGCATAGATGTGTATGTTTTACTGAAGCTCCGCTTGATGCTTGTTGGGATGGTTTTGTGAACCACAATAATTCTAGTCGGTATTCATTGTTCGGGCTGATGTTCTATAAGGAATTTCTGTAAAACCTCTTAGTTGCCTTCCTGTCGATTCCATTGACGTATATTTGATGAATTTAATATGTTTGCGGTGAGATTTTAACTCGTCTGCGGGCTATATGTGTTTTGGCAGCAGGGATACGGTTAAGCATCGCTTGATGCAATAGCCTGCTTAATTCTGTCTTTAGTTTTTGGGCTTAAGGATGATGATTTGGTCTTTTTAGAGAAAAGATATTTGCGATATGCGCGCATTAATATGCGAATGCCTCGTAGTTGTTTTAAAACTTGGGTACATGCTTTGCACATCATTAAATGTATTTTTAAGCTGAAAGATTCTCCCAAGGTTAAAGGTCTGTCCATTCCCTCAGAAATAAGATGGGAAGCCTTTTTGCAGGAGATCATGGGGATCATTTTCATTAGACTATTTTTCATGTTCAAACCAGTTTATTTGCAAACATTGCCGCAATTGAATACGAGCTCTGTGTAATAAGCTCCATAGATTAGTCGCGGAAACATTCAAAACCTTGCAAATTTCTTTTGATTTCATCTCATCCAGTTCGCTTAAAGAAAAAGCAGCCGCTGTCTTTTTTGGTAAGCGTTTAAGGCATTCTTCAAAAGCCCGCCAGAATTCTTCCTTATTTAGTAATTGAGAAGGGTTAATATCCCAAGACCCAGGGCTATTTTTTAAAGATTGGTTAACTTGGTCAAAAAAGGAATCAACGTTAACATCATCAGGGGCGAGGTTAGAAACAGGAATTTCTTTATATTTTGATCGTAAATAATCCGTAATTTTATGACGCAGTATTCCGATAAGCCATGTTTTCTCGGAAGAGTTTCCTTTGAATGATTCTTTTGCTTTTAAAGCGGCTAGAAAAGTTTCTTGGATAAGATTTTCAGCTTGATGGGTATCAGAAATGATTTTTATCGTGTAAGCGTATAAGTCATCAGCATATAAGTCAACCCATTGCCTAGGGTTAGATAAATTTGACATGTCTATTAATTTAGCAGGGTTTTCATAAAAAAGTAGATTTATTTTGCAAGGATTTACCATTTGGTTCGACTAATAGCTGTGAGGTCAGAAAAATGATTAAAATTTTATTCAGTGCTTTTATCATTCTAGGAATTTTTATAGATATTTCGCATGCTTCTTCTAACGGTCTATATGGCTCTTGGGATGAGTTATTAAAGGTTTATTCTAATGATGGTCGGGTAAATTATAAGGCAATTAAGGCAGATGAAGCCAAGTTAAGAATGGCAATAACTCATATAGAAAATATTCCAAAATTTGAGTTTTCCTCATTCAGTGAGAATGAAAGAAAAGCTTTCTGGATTAATGCATACAATCTTGCGGTAGTGAAAACGGTCATTGATAATTACCCTATAAAGAAGAACTTTGGTTTGAATGCGATTAGGTATCCCAAAAACAGCATTCAACAGATTGAAAATGTATGGGATAGTCCTATCCTTACTGTGCGTGGAAGAGTTTTAAGTTTAAATGATATTGAGAACAAAATATTGCGTCCAGAATTTAAAGATCCTCGGATTCATTTCGCTATTGTTTGTGCCTCCATTGGATGCCCAGTTATCCGCTCGGAAGTCTACACCGCTGATAAATTAGACCAGCAACTGGCAGAACAAATAAGAATATTCATTAAAGATCCCAAGAAGGTTTCCTACGACCGATCAAAAGATGTTCTTTATCTTTCGCCAATTTTTAAGTGGTTTAAAGGTGATTTTGATGAGGTGGGCGGTACGGTTACTTTTATTAAAAGATATAGCGATGATCTGTGGGCGGGCAGTTTATCCCAGAAAACACAAATCGAATGGTTGGGATACGATTGGAACCTAAATGAAATTAAGTAGGACGATATTTATTCTATTGGGTTTAGGCTTGATTGTTGTCCACAGGATAACGGCTTGGTTAAGTCATCAATTTATATTTGGGCAAGGGTATCAAGAACGTCCGATTATAGGGTTTGTGATTCTTATGAGCATTGCCGGGATTATGTATATGACAGCATTAGAGTTTATACGTCGAGAATCAATCAGTTTATCTAAACCAAATATCATTATGTTTATTTGTATCACAGCCATCGTCATGAGGTTTGTTTATGCTTTCTCAAACCTTATCCAAGAAACAGATCCATTCAGGTATATCTGGGATGGGCAGTCAATCATTCAAGGAGCGAATCCGTATCAACATTCTCCTCTTGAAGCTTATGAAAATAAATTTAAACCATTTGCGGATAAACCAATAGTACAGGATGTTTATCAAAGAATTAATCACCAAGGTGTTAAAACGATTTATCCGCCGCTCGCTCAAGGGCTATTTGCAATCAGCCAATGGTTTACTCCTTGGAAGATTGATGCATGGAAAATGATGGTTGCGTTAGCTGATTGCGTGGCGATTGGTCTTTTAATTGCAAGCTTAAGACGGCTTAATATTCCTACGGCTTGGATTGCGATATATGCATGGTCGCCACTTATTATCAAAGAATTCAGCAATAGCATTCATCTAGATGTTTTTGCTTTAGCATGCCATTCTCTCATGATATACGCGATTGTTCGTGGTTGGGTACTAACTGCTTATCTGGCTTTGGCTGCATCCGTATTAATTAAATTATTTGCAATCATACTATTGCCTTTATTAATTGTCTGGCAGTTTTCAACAAAGAGGAATTACCTGATCCGAAATATATTGATGTTCTTTGGAGGGTTAATTCTTGCCTATTTGCCATTTCTAAACGCGGGCATTTTAGTTGGGGAGGGGTTAGGAAGGTTTTTAACCGAGTGGAAAACTAATGATGGATTATTTGGATTGATCTATTGGGCAGTTTCGGTATTGCCTATAGATTCTGGAATGAAAATATTAATCAGCAGGGCGATAGCAGTTATCGCTTTTGGTATTGGCTTGGCGCTGATTGCTCGATGGCTTTCAAAATCAATTAATAATCAAAAAGTACTAACAGCGATGGCTATGACTTTTGCCATTTTCTTCTTTCTTTTTCAGACAGGATACCCATGGTACTACACATGGGTTTTATTGTTTGTTCCATTTCTTCTTCTTCGTTCTTTATTGGTATTTTCAATCTTAGTTTTTGGGTATTATTTGGATTTTTACTTTACCTATCATGGATCTTCGTCCTTGTTTGTTTTTGTGCAATGGATTGAATATGGAATATTTTTCTTTGTTCTAGGAGGTGAAATATGGCGCAGACGGTTGCCATCATTATCCCTGTCTTAAATGAACGCCATTGTATTGAAGATACATTGTCGAATGTTTTGAGCTTGGGAGCGGATGAAATTATTGTGGTTGATGGTAATTCAATCGACGGAACATATGAATTTGTTAAGCAAAGTTATTCTCATGTTAAGTGTTTGAGAACGCCTTACGCGAATAGGGCTTTTCAAATGAATGAAGGCTCTCATGAGGCAATATCAGACATTTTGCTTTTTATGCATGCAGACGTAAAGCTTTCTGAAGGAGCCATTGAGAATGTGAAAAGAGTCATCAATAATGGATTCATTGCAGGTGGATTTATGAAGCAATATTACCCCAACAATTCAATTCTTAAAGTTTATGGATTCTTGTTAAACCATGTTTACTCGGGCTTTTTTAATAATTTAGTCGGATCGAATGCAATATTCTTAAAGCGGGATTTATTTAAGACGCTCAAAGGTTTCCCCAGAGTTGAGTTTATGGAAGATGTGATTTTCTCGAAGAATCTTAAACGGCAAGGAAGAATTGGCATTGTTAAACAACGAGTTGTTGTGTCTTCCAGAAGATATTTAGAAAAAGGAATTTTAAAACAAATGCT
>CAZCHB010000121.1:0-6020 GCA_964498235.1 uncultured Planctomycetales bacterium | reverse complement strand
TATCAGAAGAAGGCATGAAGGATGCCCAAAAGGTAACGGATTGTGTAGTAGCTGTCTTAAAAGAACGGTCTATTGAAAAGACCCATTTAACAGTGGAAGAAATCCAGGATGAAGTTATCCGCCAGTTATATGAGAATGGTTATAAGGAAGCGGGGGAACGTTATGCCAGTTACCGCCGTTATCATGCCGCCCGCCGACAATTATTGGAATTATTTTCTGTGGTCAAGCGTGATGGCAAGGTTGTTTCTTTTAAACAGGAAAAGATAACCCTAGCTATTGCTAAAGCCCTGATCGCCCATAATAAAGGCGTTTATAACGAAATTTTAATTGAAAAGTCCTATGAGCTTTCTGAGAAAGTCATTGTTGAAGTCCGCACTAAATGGCCTGAAGGCAAGGCGATTCACATTGAAGAATTACAAGACACGGTCGAGAAGATTATTATGGCCGCCGGCTACCATGAAGTGGCCAAACGCTACATCATTTACCGTGAAGAACGTGCCAAGGCCCGCCGTAACAAGAAATTATCGGTTGTTTCTGAAGAGTCAATGGAATGGGCTAAGAATATTATTTTAAAGACAACCAAGGGTGATCGTCCTATTGATTTGGATGAAGTGCGTTTTAATTTTGAAACCTGCTGTAAAGGTTTAAGTGATGTGTCTCCCGTTGTACTGTTTAATGAAGCGGTTAAAAATTATTTTAATGGCATGAATGAGCGCCAGTTATTCTTAGCAAACGTCATGGCCGCGCGCGCCTTTATTGAGAAAGAACCAAATTATGGTTTTGTCGCCGCACGGCTTTTGCTACTTATGGAATACCAGGAAGCGTTAGGCATTGAAGTGTCTTTTGAGCGCATGCGCGTTGAATATCCGGCGTATTTATCCGCCTATATTAATAAAGCTGTTGAATTAGAATTAGTTGATCCGGCATTGAGATTGTTTGATCTGAAACTATTAGGTAAGGCGATTGTCCCTGAGCGTGATTTTATTTTTCGTTATATGGGGCTTCAAACTTTGTATGACCGTTATTTTATCCATTGGGAAGACCGCCGTCTTGAATTGCCGCAAATTTTCTGGATGCGCGTGGCTATGGGTTTAAGTGTTAAAGAAGGGGATCAGCGCAATCAACGGGCGATCGAATTTTATAATATGCTTTCGACCTTTCGTTTTATGTCTTCAACCCCGACGCTGTTTAATTCCGGCACCCGTCATCCGCAATTATCATCTTGTTTTTTGACTACGATTGAAGATGATTTAATGCATATTTTTAAATGTGTCCAAGATGATGCCATGCTTTCAAAATGGAGTGGCGGTTTGGGAAATGATTGGACCAGTGTCCGCGCCATGGGAAGCCGTATCAAGGGTACAAATGGAAAAAGTCAGGGGGTTATCCCGTTCTTGAAGGTGGCTAATGATACGGCGCTGGCTGTCAATCAGGGCGGCAAACGCCAAGGGGCTATGTGTGCTTACTTAGAAGTTTGGCATTTAGACATTGAAGATTTTCTTGAATTACGCAAGAACACCGGGGATGAGCGACGCCGTACCCATGATATGCATACGGCCAGCTGGATCCCTGATTTGTTTATGAAAAGGGTCAAGGCTAACGCGGATTGGACGTTATTTACGCCATCAGAAACGCCGGATTTGCACCATATTTACGGCATAACTTTTGAAAAACGTTATGAAGAATACGAGCAATTAGCCAAGGTAGGGAAGATTAAGAATTTTAAGACGATTTCCGCGGTTCAATTGTGGCGTAAAATGCTTTCTATGCTTTTTGAAACTGGGCATCCGTGGATCACGTGGAAGGATCCTTCAAATGTCCGTTCACCGCAAGATCACGCCGGTGTTGTTCATAGTTCTAATTTATGTACGGAAATCTTGTTAAATACCTCAAAAGATGAGACGGCTGTTTGTAATTTGGGTTCAGTCAATCTTGGGGTGCATGTGACGTCCGCGGGTATTGATTTTAAGAAATTGCAGGAAACCGTCACGACCGCCGTGCGCATGCTGGATAATGTTATTGATATTAATTTCTATCCGACACAAGAAGCGCAAACGGCTAATCAGCGCCATCGTCCAATTGGCTTAGGGTTAATGGGCTTTCAGGATGCGTTATATGTTTTAAATGCCAGCTATGCTTCTAAAGAAGCGGTGGACTTTGCTGATGAGAGCATGGAAGCAATTTCGTATTATGCGATTTTAGCATCGAATGCCTTGTCCAAAGAACGCGGCACATATTCTAGTTATAAAGGTTCTAAGTGGGATCGTGGTTATTTGCCGTTAGATACCATTGAGTTATTAGCCAAGGAACGCGGCGGTTATTTAGATATGGACCGTTCTGCACGTATGGATTGGGCGCCGGTTCGCGCGGCGATTAAAGCCTATGGCTTGCGTAATAGTTTAGTCATGGCCATTGCGCCAACAGCCACGATTGGAAATATCACCGGCGTCACACAAAGCGTTGAACCCACCTACAAGAATGTTTTTGTCAAAAGCAATCTTTCGGGTGAATTTACCGTCATCAATGAGTATTTGGTTGAAGACTTAAAGAAGCTTGGCGTCTGGGATCAGGAAATGATTGATGACCTTAAATATTTTGATGGGTCTGTCCAGGAAATCAAACGTATTCCTGCGGCGTTAAAAGCTAAGTATGCCACCGCTTTTGAAGTTGATTACGAATGGATTATTGAAGCCGCCAGCCGCCGTCAAAAATGGATCGACATGGGAGAATCATTAAACCTATATCAAGCCAAGCCTTCAGGTAAAAAGATCAGCGATATGTACATGTATGCTTGGGAAAAAGGTTTGAAGACGACTTATTATCTTCGCTCAATGGGAGCGACCCGCATTGAAAAAAGCACCCTTGATGTGACGAAATATGATAATGTGGTAGGTCAGCGCCAGCGTGATGAAAAAGGCCGCGTCATTGATGACGCGCCGGTTGGGGCTAAACCGGGGGATGAACCCGTAGCTGATTGTGAATCGTGCCAGTAGGTTTAGGGATAAGTGTTAAGTGATAAGAGGTAAGTATAGAAGTAAGAAAGGATGTGTGTGAATGTCAGAAGATAAAAATATAATTACGCCGGAATGTACAGGTGGGATCCGCATGACGCGTGAACGCGTTTCCGCCGACAATAAACGTATTATTTTAAATAGCCGAACTGTGGATGTTAACCAGCTGGTGCCCATCAAATACAAATGGGCGTGGCATTTTTATCTGGATGCCTGCGCCAATCATTGGATGCCCACCGAAGTGTCCATGCAGCGCGATATTGAGCAATGGAAAAATAAAGACGCATTTACCCCCGATGAGCGTCATGTCATTAAACGTAATCTAGGTTTTTTCTCAACCGCAGAAACCTTAGTCGGCAACAATATTGTCCTCTCTATTTATAAGATGGTCGATAATCCCGAATGCCGCCAGTATTTGTTACGCCAAGCTTTCGAAGAAGCCATTCACGTGCATACTTTTCAGTATATCGTTGAGTCCTTATCACTTGATGAAACAGAAATTTTTAATATGTACCGTGAAAATCAGGCCATCTATGAAAAAGATGAATTTTCAATGAGCTGTACTGACGGGATCCTAGACCAGAATGTGGATTTAAGTTCTGTTAAGGGTTTACAGAAGTTTATTGATAACCTGGTCGCATTTTATGTTGTGACTGAAGGTATTTTCTTTTACAGCGGTTTTGTCACTTTGTTGTCATTCGGCCGTCAGAATCGTTTGCCCGGTACCTGCGAGCAGATCCAGTACATCCTGCGTGATGAGAGTATTCACATGAATTTCGGTATCCAGTTAATTAACGGGATCATCGAAGAAAACCCGTATTGCTGGACCACGGAATTTGCGAATTACTTAGTGGCTCGTATTAAAAAAGCCGTTGAATTGGAGATTAATTACGCTAAGGAGTGCTTGCCTAACGGTGTTTTGGGTTTAAATGTCCAGCAGTTGACTGAGTATATTCAATATATTGCGGACCGCCGCTTGGAACGTTTAAAACTGCCGCGTCAGTACAATACCAGTAATCCTTTCCCATGGATGTCGGAAGTCATTGATTTAAAGAAGGAAAAGAATTTCTTTGAAACCCGCGTTACCGAGTATCAAACCGGCGGCGCTTTGGAGTGGTAGGGAAGAAAGAGTTGGGAAGCGCTTTTTCTGAAATGCCTTGCGGGCATTGTAACCCTTGACGTTGTGTGCCATACTTTTAGTAGTGGAACTTTATAACGGGTTCCCTAAAAGGAGGAGCATATGAAACGCACGCTCTCAATATTAACAGCTTTAGTTGTAACAGTTGCTTTAGCGGTACCGGCCTTTGCCTATCCCAAACCGGTGGAAAAGCTTAAAGGCGGGGTTAAGGAAGTGATCATGTCGCCCATGGAAGTAAAGAATCATGCCATGGCTGAAACAAAGGATGCAAAGTTCTTGCCCTTTGCGCTCACAGGCGGTCTGCTTAAAGGCGGTTTTTATATGGCTAAGCATATCGTTCACGGGGCAGTCGACATTGTGACCTTCCCAATCGATAGATAAAAACAAGTGCTGTTTCTTGTATCAAAAACAGCCTAACGCCGGGTATTCCCCCGGCGTTTGAATTTCTAAATATTTTCTTTTATGTCAAAATTAAAATCCAAGATCGGCGTACTGATTATTAATTTAGGAACGCCTGATTCCCCAAGCGTCCCCGATGTCCGCAAATATTTGCGTGAGTTTTTGATGGATCGCAGGGTCATTGATATTCCATTCCTTCAGCGTTTTTTATTGATCAATTGTATTATTGCACCGTTTCGCGCGCCCGAATCAGCTAAAGGTTATCATGAGCTTTGGACGAAGCAGGGTTCGCCGCTTAAGGTATACGGCCAAGGAGTTGCCAAGCTTTTGCAAACAGCCTTAGGAGATGAATATCAGGTTGAACTTGCTATGCGCTATCAGAACCCTAGTATGCATGATGTGCTAGAAAAGTTTAGGGTCAAGGCTATTGATCAGATTATTGCTATTCCTTTATATCCTCAATATGCTTCCGCTTCTACCGGATCAACGCATGAAAAATTATTTGAGGAAATAAAGTCATGGGAGATTATCCCAAACCTTAAAGTGATCAGCCAGTTTTGTTTGCATCCGTTATTTATTAAAGCCTTTGCAGAACTTGGGCGACAATATATGGCGCGTGAACGTTACGATTATTATTTGTTTAGCTATCACGGCCTGCCGGAGCGCCAAATCCTCAAAGGATCCTGCGGAGGTAATTGTAAGTTAGGCGAGTGTTGTAATGTCTATCACGCCAAGAATCAATACTGTTACCGAGCTCAATGTTTTGAAACCACGCGCCTATTAGTGAAGGAGCTTGGCATTAAGGAAGGGCAGTATAAGGTCTGTTTCCAATCAAGACTTGGTAAAACACCTTGGATTAAGCCTTACACGGATGAAGTCATTAAAGAATTAACTGGTCAAAATATTAAACGTGTCCTGACCTTTTCCCCGTCCTTCGTTGCTGATTGCCTTGAAACTACTGTTGAGATCGGTATGGAATATAAAAAAATGTTTATGGATAACGGCGGCGAACGCTGGGATTTGGTCGAAAGTTTAAATCTCTCCCCGGCATGGATTGAATGCCTTAAGGAAATGGTGAAGGATAATGCCGCAAAGAACGTATAAGGTTGGCCCGCTGGTTGTTCTTGTTCTTGTTGCCATAACTGTCTATTTGATTTCCGTCTTTAATAATGTTCGACGGGCGGATAATAGAGAATTAACTAATAGTAAAATAAATATTGACAAATAATCAATACGTGTTACCATCATTTAGTTGTAAAAAATAACTTCCCCCAAGTTATCGTTGTTTAAATAAAAACCTCCCCCGATATTCGAGTTTAGTTTGAATATCACTGGATTTTCAACTACAGACATTACCTTAAGTGCGTTGGGCCTTAATCTGGCCCAGATGATGGGTGATTTTATTTTTTTGCAAACGCCACTGGGAGCTCTTGCCTTTGCTAGTGGTTTTTTATTAAGTCTTGTTGAGTTTG
>CAZCHB010000120.1:0-6060 GCA_964498235.1 uncultured Planctomycetales bacterium | reverse complement strand
AACGACTCATGGCTTAACAGGCGCTTTGGCTGGGGCTGGTCTTATGGCCATTGGCCCACAACAATTAGGCTTTAATACCTTAGGCAAAAATTTCTTTTTCCCATTATTGATAAGTCCTGTGGCGGCTGTTGTTTCGACGGTCGCAATTTACTCATTATTCCGTTTTGCTCGTCATCAATTAAGGGTTACTCGAAAGACCTGCATTTGTATTGGAGAGAAGACTTTTCCGATTCCAAGTTCTGGTTGTTGTGAGGGAGGGAAATTATCAGCGGTTCAATTAAGATCATTGAATATAACAGTTGATGACCAAGCTGTTTGTCAGGCTAAAGCTATTGAATATTATGAGGGGAACTTTCTTGGGATAAATGCTCAACAGATTCTAGATTCCTTGCATTTCTTGAGTGCCGGAGCGGTCAGTTTTGCCAGAGGCTTAAATGATACTCCTAAGATTGTGGCGCTTTGTGTTACGGCCAAAGCATTGGGATTGCAGAATGGAATTATTCTTATTGCATTGATGATCGCCATTGGCGGGGTAATGAGCGCACAAAAAATTGCGGAAACAATGTCAAACCGCATTACACGCATGAATCACGGGCAAGGATTCAGTGCCAATTTAATAACAGCCATCTTTGTTATTTTTGCTTCTAAATGGGGAGTGCCGGTGTCAACGACGCATGTTTCTTGCGGATCATTATTCGGAATTGGTTTGGTCAATGGCAAAGCCAATTGGAAAGTGATCGGAGGGATTTTATCAGCATGGGTACTTACTCTTCCGATTGCGGCGGCTGTCGCAGGCTTAACATATTTTGTGCTACATCAACTTCGATAAGGAATCATTATGAATCGTTTTGATCAAAAACTAACTGAACATAAATACGATTTAAGAAAGACATCCATTGAAATTATCCAAGTTAATGTGGGGCGGCTTTGTAATTTAACCTGTTCTCATTGTCATGTGGAAGCGGGCCCAACAAAAACTAAGGAGAATATGTCGAAAGAAACAGCACAGGCGATTGTGAAGTTAATGGATACATTAAACCCTAAGACGCTTGATTTGACGGGTGGTGCACCAGAAATGAATCCACATTTTCGCTATTTAGTTGCTGAATCCTATAGAAGAGGCATGCATATTATCGATCGGTGTAATCTCACCATCCTTTCTGAACAAGGGCAGGAAGATTTGGGGGAATTCTTAGCAAGGCATCAGGTAGAGGTTATTGCTTCATTACCTTGTTATTCTCAGGATAACGTCGATAAGCAAAGAGGCAATGGCACATTTAGTAAATCCATCGAAGCGCTAAAACAATTAAATCGTTTGGGATATGGGGGATCTGATCTGAAATTGAACTTGGTCTACAATCCTGTTGGAGCGCATTTGCCTCCAGCCCAGGAAAAATTAGAAAAAGATTATAAACAACGCCTTATGGACGATTTTGGGATTGTCTTTAATAAGCTTTATACCATTACAAATATGCCAATAACTCGATATCAGAAATATTTGAAGGCATTTAATCAATTAGATGCTTATAACGAATTGCTTATTAATAACTTTAATCCGCACACCTTAGACGGTCTCATGTGCCGCAATACGTTAAATATTAGCTGGGACGGACAATTGTTTGATTGTGATTTTAATCAAATGATGGGTATGGGAATGAGAAACGGTAAACCGTTTTCAGTGTTTAATATCACGCATAAAGATTTGGAGAACTGGAAGGTTTTAACAGCAAATCATTGTTTTGGATGCACTGCTGGTGCAGGGTCAAGTTGTCAAGGTGCTCTTAAATAAACTTTCAAACCAACCACACACAAGGAGGAAGTATGAATACAAGAACTAACGTATTATTAACCGCTGTTATGGCAACAGCTCTTTTTACTCTTACCCCCAATATTGTAATGGCAGAGAAAATGGAAGGTAGCCACGGAATGATGGAACAAGATAAGTCTGTCGCTATCAAAGGTTTTTGTCCTGTTTGCGTTATTAATGGGATGAAGGTTAAAGGTAGCGATCATTTTGTGACCGAATATAAAGGGAAAGTTTATAAGTTCCCCAGCATTGAACAGCAAAAAATGTTCTTGGCCGATCCTGAAAAGTATGTCCAAGACTTAGACGCAAAATTCAATGCGCTAAAAGATACTGAAATGAAGAAAGACAACATGATGATGGAAGGATCGCATTAATAATGATTTCAATTATTATCCCTGTCTACAATGAATCTAAAGCCGTTGACCGAACACTTAAGGGCTTGCCATATGGCAATGGAATTGAAGTTATCGTTGTTGATGGTCAAAGTGATGACCAGACGATGGGGGTAGTTAATAGGTATCCAGTAAAATGTGTCTCATCTTTTCGCGGCAGGGCCCTGCAGATGAATGCAGGGGCTTCTGCCGCAAAGGGAGACATTTTGCTTTTCTTGCATGCCGATTGCGTCATTGATGCAGAGGGGCTTAAAACCTTGGAGAAAAAGATTTCATATAATTTTGTTGGAGGCTGTTTTAGTCACAAAATTGATTCACCGTATTATATTTATCGATGGATTGAACTTTCAGGAAATCTACGTGCGGAAATGCTTAAGATATTCTACGGTGATCAAGCTATATTTGTTCGACGAGATATTTTTGATCAAATCGGAGGGTTTGAAAACGTTGGACTTTTTGAAGACGTTATTTTTTCTAAGAAACTAAGACGTTTAGGTAAGACTGTCGTTATCGATCATCAGGCAATTGTTCTTCCCCGTCGTTGGCAGAAAAGAGGAGTGATCAAAACAACCGTATTAAATTGGTTTTTAACGTTTTGTTTTAATATGGGGGTTTCAACAGAAAAATTAGCTAAGTTATACAGAAATGTCCGTTAAGGAGAGTTATGAATAATCTGTCCTATGATGTAGTCGTTGTTGGTGGTGGTGCGGCTGGATTGACGTCATCCATTTGGTCGTCAAGTTTAGGGGCTAAAACACTTATTGTTGAAAAAGAAAGCAAGCTTGGAGGGGATTGTTTGCATTACGGTTGTGTTCCTTCAAAAGCCTTGATTAAAAGTGCCCATGTGTATCATTTGATGAGACACTCTTCTGAATATGGTTTACCAAAAGTTAATTTAGAACCCGTCGATTTTTCAAAGGTAAAAGATCGTATCCAGAATATCATTGGTCATATTCAGAAAAACGATTCACCAGAATTTTTTAAAAAGCAGTACAAGATTGATACTAAATTCGGTCAGGCAAGATTTTTGGATCAAAACACAGTTGATGTTGACGGCGAGCGGATACAAGCTAAGAAATTTATCTTAGCATCGGGTTCATCCGCACGTGTGCCTCAAATAGAGGGATTTAAAGATATCCCATATTTAACAAATGTAGATATTTTCTCTTTAAATAAATTGCCCCGGTCGTTGATTGTCTTAGGCGGCGGGCCTATTGGCATGGAAATGGCGCAAGCTTTTTCACGATTAGGATCAAAGGTGAGTGTTGTTGAGTTTGGAAATTGTATTCTCCCGAAAGAAGATCCAGATGTGTCTTGTCTGATGCATAATTTGCTAACCCATGAAGGCATCGAATTCTTTGTTGATGCTAAGGCGCAGAGGGTTTCAAAAGAAGGCGATTCTATTCGACTAACAATTGAGCAAAATGGAAAAATTAAGACCGTTACTGCCGAGAGTGTATTGGTGGCAACAGGACGGCAACCCAATTTGAACGGGCTTGATTTAGAAAAGGCCGGTGTTGAATTTGCTCCTCAAGGGATAAAAGTAAATCAATATTTACAGACGACGGCCAAGAATATTTATGCTTGCGGAGACTGCAAGGTAGGTTTTCAATTTACGCATGTGGCCGAATATGATGCCCGCTTGGCTGCTTTAAACGCCAGACTACCATTTCCAGTGCTTAAGACGAATTATTCGAATGTTCCGTGGTGTACTTATCTTGATCCTGAAGTTGCCTCTGTTGGATTAAATGAAACGATGGCGAAGAAGGCAGGAATTAAATACAAAGCGTATAAATATGAATTTGCCCATTTGGATCGAGCACTTGCAGAGGGGGCAACAAAAGGATTTGTCAAGATTTTAACAGATCTGAAAGGAAAGCTAGTCGGAGCTCAAATTATAGGGCTACATGCTGGAGAATTAATCCACGAATGGGTAGCTGTTATCAATTCCAAGGTTGATGTAGGTAAGGTTGAAAAGAGCATTCATGCTTATCCCACGCTTGCTCAAATTAACAAGAAAGTCAGTGGGGCGTATTTATCTGCTCAAAGTCCGTTAACAAAAATGGCAACGTATTTGTTTAAGTAAGATGGGTACATGAAAAATAATCCTTGGATAAAATTAATATTAGGAATCGTTCTTTTAAGTGCGGTATTTTTATTGGTTCGCAGTTTTCATATCGATTTCTCACAAATCACACCTGAAAAGTTTAAAGAAACGATCAATGGCTTTGGGATTTGGGGGCCGGTTATTTATATTGTTTTTTATATCATTAGACCGTTGATCTTATTTCCGGCGGCTCTTTTGTCTGCTTCAGCAGGTGTGATATGGGGTGTTAAGGGTTTTATTTATTTGCAGATAGCCGCAAACTTATCGGCTGTTGGGGAATTTCTGGTGGCGCGTTATCTTGCTAGGGAATCCATTGAACGGTTTCTTAAAGGTAAGATCTGGAATTTTGATGAGGCCATTGAAAAGCGCGGCTTCATTACAGTTTTGCTCATACGTCTTATTCCAAACTTGCCATGGGATTTTCAGAATCTTGGATTGGGTCTGACAAAAGTCAAATTTCGAGATTATTTCTGGGCGACTTTTTTTGGCATCATGCCGGGTTCTTTTGCTCTGGTGTATTTTGGATCTTCGTTTATTAGTGTTTTAACAAACCCGAAAAATTTGTGGAAGATTGGAGTGGCAGTTCTGCTGTTTGTATTGGTTTATTGGTTACAGAAATATTTAAAGGAGAAAAAGGCACAATGAAAATAAAGAAGAAAGTATTAATTTTGTGCACAGGAAACTCCTGTCGTTCACAAATGGCTGAAGGAATTCTACGTCATTTTAAGGGGGATGAGTTTGACGTGTTTAGTGCTGGAACCAAGCCATCGCTGGTTAATCCAACAGCGATTCAGGTCATGAAGGAAATCGGAATTGATATTTTAGGGCATCGTTCAAAGCACGTCGATGAGTTAAAAGAACATACATTTGATTATGTGATTACCGTCTGTGATAACGCCAAGGAATCTTGTCCGGTTTTTCCGGGCGTGAAGCCGAGGCATTGGCCGTTTTCCGATCCACCGCATGACAAATATATAGATGAAAATGTCATTCAAGAATTTCGCAAGGTTCGAGATATGATTCTTCAAAAATTCAGGAATTTTCATTAATAATGAATATAAATTCTATTTGAGAAAGTGGTTCGAACATCATCCAACCAGCGACCCCAGATAAGAAACGCTTGTAGCTCAATGAGTTGCAAGCGTTTTTCTTTTACCGCTGACGGGATTTTGCAACTCGTGGCCAGAGATTAACCAGGATCTTTGAAGGGTTTTGCAGAAGAAGATTTCAGAGATTTGCGAATTTCTTTAATTACTTCCAAGCGTTTGTTCTTGATTCGGTGGATAATGGCCTGAGGAGCCGCTGTCTTGGTATCATATGTGGCGCCCCAGACGGACATCTCAAGCAGAAGGGGGATTAGGTCGACACCCTTTTGGGTAAGCGTGTAGTGAAAGACTTTATTGTTGTCTGGCGCTGGGTATTTATCAAGAATCCCTTCTTGTTCAAGCCAGCGTAAACGGTCTGCCAAAATATTAGTGGCAATTCTTTCTGGTGAATCTTTTAGCTCTCCAAAAGTTTTTTTCTTCAAAAGGGCGATATCACGGATGATAAGCAAAGTCCATTTATCTCCAACGATTTCCAGCGTGTAATTGATGGGGCAGTGGGATTTATTTTTTTTCATATAATTAGTTTATGCTTTTTGATTGCAAAACGCAAGTAATTGAGTAGAATATGATCAATTGCAAAATGCAACTATTAAATATGCTAGGAGAGAATGATGAAGAAATTTATTTCGACGGTTTTAGCCTACGTTG
>CAZCHB010000119.1:3193-6100 GCA_964498235.1 uncultured Planctomycetales bacterium | reverse complement strand
CGGACAATTGTTTTTCTTTGCATAAATTAGTAATGGCAGTATCGACAAAGGCCCGTAACTGGTCTTCTCCCATTGTATCTTTTAATTGCAAAAAATTCGTCTTATTAATAAGGTAATGGTGAATCAATGATTTGATTTCATTATGTTCTTTAGTGGCCATAGTCTTATCCCATTGGTTTAATAAACTGGATGATTTTATCAACGACGCCGATCCGCTCAAAATCAACATAAAATACAAATAAGGCCAAGGTTAAAATTAGCCCCAAACCGAAACGGGCAATCGCCATGTCAATCTTAGCTGATAAGGCCTTACCCCGAATTTTCTCAATGGCTAACAATAATATATGACCGCCATCAAGGGGAATCAACGGCAATAAATTAAAAATAGCAAGACTAGCGCTTATCACTCCCATAATATGCAAAACAAAAGCAAAGCTGACTGAAACGGCAAATTTAATCACATAAAACATACCGACAATACCCATCGCTTCTTTCGGAGACCGTAATCCAATGATCATTTCATATAATGCCGTATACGTCTTAATAGTAATGTCCCATAATTCTACGGCGGCACGGCTAAAAGAACCAAAGAAGCCGTAACGGACAATCACCACATCATCAGAAGCCTTTAATTGAACGGGGCCTACGCCAATACGGCGGGTGCGGTGCTCCCTGCCAAAAATATCTTTTTGCATATGCTCTTGAGGAATAATTATTTTTGTCAACCGCTCTCCATCACGGTCCAAAACAACTGTCAATTGCGCAGTCGTTGATCCAATGACATATTCCTGCAAATCAGGCCAATGATTCACTGGCTTAGCGTCAATAGAAATAATGCGGTCCCCTGTCTTAAGCCCGGCTTTCTGCGATGGAGAACCGCTCAATATTTGACCCACACGAGGCTCTACTTTCTTGGCTGTCGCCTCTAAATCTGGAAAACCAATAATAAACACCGCCCAAAAACATAAAAAGGCTAGAACCAAATTAACAACAGGCCCCATAAAAACAATTAATGCCCGCTGACCAACCGTTTTTGAAAAATATTCCTCATTGGTTCCCTTACAGCGTTCTCGCTCATCCCCCGCCATTTTCACATAACCGCCTAAGGGAATCGCACATAAACAAAACTCCGTACCGTCATGCATCCGGCTGTAAAGTTTAGGCCCAAAACCTAAAGCAAATTGGTCCACCTTAACTCCGCATTTCCTAGCCGTTATGTAATGCCCCCACTCATGAACCAAGACCAAAATACTTAAAATAATAATAAAGACAAATAATGACATAATTTACATCCCTCTTATAATTGCCCGCGCCTCATGCCTTGCTTGGGCATCAGCCTCCAAGATTTCTCCTAGAGAAGGTTGTTTAATAATTTTATGCCGCGTTAAAACTTTCTCGACAACTTTATAAATCGATGTAAAGGAAATATTACCTTTAAGAAACTCATCTACCGCTTCTTCATCAGCCGCATTCAATACACATGGCGCTGTCCCTGCCAGTCTTGCCGCGTGCATGGCTAACTGTAAACTGGGAAATTTCTTTAAATCAGGCGCGTTAAAATTCAACTGTTTCATCGCTGCTAAATCCAAAGGCTTTAAACCCGTCGGCAAACGCTGTGGGTATGTCAATGCGTACTGAATAGGAAGCCGCATATCCGTAACGGCTAACTGTGCTAACACCGATCCATCAGCAAACTCAACCATAGAATGAATAATCGCTTCCGGATGAACCAGCACATTAATCTGGTCATGGCGTAAACTAAACAAACGCTGAGCTTCAATAAACTCAAACCCTTTATTCATAAGCGTCGCTGAATCAACAGTAATCTTTGGCCCCATTTGCCAACGCGGATGACGCAGGATATCACTAACACTCATGCGGTTAAACTTAGAACTTGGCACATCTCTTAAAGGCCCGCCAGAGGCTGTTAAATGAATTCTTTTAATCGGCGCTTTTTGCCCGTCTACGCATTGAAAAATAGCACTTTGCTCACTATCGACGGGAATAATCACAGCCCCGTGCTTGCGGGCCAACGGCATAATAAGGTCTCCCGCAATCACTAAAGCTTCCTTATTGGCCGGCGCAATTATCTTGCCTGCCTTTGCCGCCGATAAAAACGGCGCTAACGCCGCTGCGCCGCGTATGGCAATAACAACAATATCAACATCATTGGCACTAGCAATAAGGCTCAATGCGGCCGACTCATTTACACCAAGCACCTTATACTTAGGATGATATTTCGCCGCTTGAGCATTTAATAATTTCTCATTATAACACGCTGTTAATGCAACAACCCGGAATCGATCTTTATAGCGGTCGATCACCTTTAAGGTGTTAATTCCAATCGATCCAGTCGATCCTAAAACGGCAACATTCTTCATTGGCATATTAATTTGGCAAACTCTTTAATGTCGAACTTATATAAAGATAGAATGCCGGCGCGGCAAAAAGCAAACTATCAATCATATCAAGGATGCCGCCTAGGCCCGGCATTAATTTACCTGAATCCTTAACACCGCAATCGCGTTTAATCAATGATTCTGACAAATCACCTAACTGGCCTAAACCGCCAAAAAACGCCCCCATCAAGGCAACTTGCCACATCGGAAAATCTACACCTTTAGGCAAAAATCCAGTAAAAAGAACCGCAACAACAGCGCTTGTTACTAGTGCGCCTACACCGCCTTCAACAGATTTATTAGGGCTCACCTTTGGCAATAACGCGTGACGCCCAAAACGACTGCCAATCACATACGCGCCCATATCCCCGCTTTTTGTAATACTCACGAGTACCAATTCCTGCAATCACAGCCATTTTTTTATAACCAGCAACCCGTGCAATTCCTTCAGCATCTTCCATTAGCTTCCTGCCCCATCCTACATGCTGTTTTTCACCAACCAATGCCT
>CAZCHB010000119.1:0-3183 GCA_964498235.1 uncultured Planctomycetales bacterium | reverse complement strand
CCATATCCCCGCTTTTTGTAATCAGCAATAAATATCCAACTAATTTAGCTCCCTCAATGCCTGGAAGTAATAAACGTATCTTGACTAAAAAACTAAAGAACCACGCCACATATAAGACACCGAATAAAGTCGTTGAAAGCCCCAGAATAGCATTGCGGTTATCCTGACGGGCAAACTGCATCATTAATATTAGCAAAAACCCGGCAACGATAAAAAGCAATTCCCAATTCTTCGTCAACTCAAAACGCGTGAAGATTGATAAAGGAATCAAAAGACCGATAAAAATACCAACGTAACTATAAATCGGCACATCTTTTTTTTTAACCATGTAAAAGAACTCATATAAGCCGCCGACCGTCAAAAAACAAACAACAGCAATAAACATGGCATCATAAACAACGGCCAATCCTGTTATGACTGTCATGAACAACGCTGAAAATAAACGTGCTTTAGACATATCTGCCTTGGTATAACTACTTAAATATTAACGCCCCCATAACGACGCTTCCGGGAAGCAAAACAATCTAACGCTAACTGAAATTCCTGCGGAACAAATTCCGGCCAGAACTTAGGCGTGAAATATAATTCCGCGTAGGAAATTTGCCATAATAAGAAATTACTAATCCGCTGTTCTCCTGATGTCCTGATCAATAAATCAACATCCGGCTGATCTTTGGTGTATAAATATTTGCTGAATATGCCCTCATCAAGCTTTTCAATATCTAGACGCCCGCTTTCAACCTCACGGCCGATTTCTTTGACCGCGTCGATAATCTCAGTGCGGCTGCCGTAATTAAAAGCAACATTAAGCGTCATCCCCGCTTCCGGCCCCGTCAGCGCCATAGCATCATCCATCGCTTTTAAAACCTCACTTGGAACTCCCTGACGCCGTCCAATAAAACGGATACAAATACCGTTAGAGCGCAATTCTTTTGCTTTTTGCCCAAGCGCTGATATAAACAAACGCATAAGTATGGTAACTTCATCTTGCGGCCTAGACCAATTCTCTGTTGAGAAAGCAAATAACGTCAACACCTTGATCCCGGATTTTAACGCGTAGGCGACAATTTCCTCAACACGTTTAACACCCTCCGCGTGGCCTTGGGTGCGCGGCTGATTATAGCGTTCTGCCCAGCGGCCATTTCCATCCATAATAATTGCGACATGCGCAGGTATCTTATCCATAACAAATAAAAAGGGGGACTAACATCCCCCTCAATTAAAAACGCCCGTCTGCCCTTAAGCAAACCCCATCAAACTCAACGCAACACTAAATATTAGACATTATTTCTCTTCTCATTTAGACTCTTCAACCGTAGTATTTACAACGGTATTTTCTTGTTCCGGCTGAAGTGGCACAGGCTTTTCTTCAACGGCCGACCTAAGCTTTTCTTCTAATGCTGTTTTTGCCTGCACCAACTGCTCGTATTGATTCTTTAAATCTTCATTAACGCCTTTTTCCTGATCCAAAACATCTTTAAGCTTTGCCACTTTTTCCGTCGCTGTTCTCAACTGATTTTCAATCGCAGTTACTTTAGCGGCACTTTTTTGAGAACTTTCCTCAGCAACAATACGGCTATAACGCTCTTCTTCGAGGGTTTTACTTAACTTATGCTGTTTCTCAAAGGTGATAACCGCAACGGCGATTGAAACTGCCGTTACAAAAGCACACGCAATTAAAAGAACGTCTTTATTCATCTACGTCCCCTATTAAGCAAACCCTTACTCGTTTGTTTCAACGCCGGTTTTTTCTACCTTTGGCAAAATAACAATCTCAACCCGACGATTTTTCTGACGGCCTTCTTTAGTGTCATTAGTCGCAACTGGCTTATACTCACCATAACCTGTAGCGGCTAAACGCGGCTCAGAAACACCCTGTTCACTGATAAAATGTAAGACACTTAACGCGCGGGCCGTAGATAATTCCCAATTTGATTTCCAACCAGATTTCTTAATCGGCTGATTATCCGTATGACCTTCAATACCCACGTTTAAATCAACAACAGTAGTGTTCAAAACAGAGGTTACTTTTTCAAGCTTAGGCAAAGAATCTGCACGTAATTTAGCCTTACCGGAATCAAAAAGAACTTCAGCAACAAAGGTAATCACTAAACCCTTTTGCGCCATTTCAACCTTAACTTGTTTATCGTTGATTTCGTTTTTTAAGCGGTTTTCTAATTCCTGCTTTGCGCGCTCTAATTCACTTAAATCACTTTTTAATTTTGAAATTTTCTCAACATCTGTACGTCGGCCTTTCTGGAAAATAACCGTACAACCTGAAAGACCGACTGTTAAGAACGTAATAACCAAAATATTTAAAAATAACATCTTAAAATGACGCATTAAAAAGCCTCCTATTATCACAATTGGTGTCTAAATTTAGACCCTCAAATTATCATAAGGGTTCTCTAAAGTCAAGTATTGTCATCCTTTTAACGCACGATAAATTCATCACGTTTTGAGCCGACAGAAATATACTGAACCTTGACCTTCAATAGCGCCTCTAACCGTTCTAAATAACGGCGGGCATTCAGGGGCAATTTACTGTACTGACGGATCTTTCGCGTATCACATTGCCAGCCCGGCATTGTTTCATACACCGCAGTTGCATTAGCTAAGACATCCATGTCATGCGGATAATCTTTATACAGTTTTCCTTTATATTTATAGGCCACCGCGATCTTCAGTTCCTTCATTTCATCTAAAACATCCAGCTTCATGATGGCAAGCTCAACCGCTCCATTAATAATCACCGCGTATCGCACCATGACTGCGTCAAACCATCCACAACGACGAGCACGTCCTGTTGTTGCCCCAAACTCATGCCCTTTAGCACGAATAATATCGTCCATCTTTTTTTCAAATTCAGTCGGGAATGGCCCTTCGCCAACGCGCGTCGTATATGCTTTAACCGCAGCGACAATCTTACCTATTTTTGCCGGCGGAACACCTGTTCCTGCACAAACACCACCCATGGTGGCATTTGAAGATGTCACAAACGGGTAAGTGCCAAAATCAATATCAAGAAAAGTCCCTTGCGCGCCTTCAAAAAGAATTGTCTTTTTTGCTTCAATCGCGCTATTTAAATACAATGCCGTGTCACAAATATACTCTTTTAAACGCCGGCCATAGGCTAAATACTCCTTATAAATTGTACTGAAATCATAATTCTTAAACCCATAC
>CAZCHB010000118.1:0-6165 GCA_964498235.1 uncultured Planctomycetales bacterium | reverse complement strand
TGATGTCGGCCAAAATAAAATTTGCCCAGATTGATGCTTTTGCTATTGGGTTGGGTCCCGGATCTTTTACCAGCCTGCGCGTTGGTTTATCGACGGTTAAAGCTTTTGCCATGGCAACGCAGAAACCTATCGTTGGTATTGGCAGTTTGGATATTATTGCTCATGGTGCTGCACATCTTGATGTTGATGAGATTTGCGTGGTGGTTGATGCGCGCCGCCAATTGGTTTACAGCGCGCGTTATCAAAAGACGTCTAAAGGATTAAAATTAAAGGGCAAATATCAATTATCGAAGCTTGACTTTGTTTTAGATCAGGTTAAAGGTAAGACCTTGTTTGCCGGTGATGCCTTAGAGATTTACAAAGCAGATATTGAGACGGCTTACAAGAAATGTGACAGCGGCTGTACGGCTGTCTTCGCCGCGCAGAAGTATTGGCGTCCTCAATCTCAAACGCTTGCGTCATTAAGTTTTAAGCGTCTCTCAATGGGCGATTATGATGATGCTAATAAATTATTACCGGTATATTTATATCCCAGCGACTGTCAGGTGAGTAAATGAGCGTTGTCTGGTGCGACATAGATTTAAAGGCCTTAGCGCATAATTATGTTCAGCTGCAGAAATTAGCAGGGCATAACATGTCGACCAACGCTGGTATTATGCCGGTCATCAAGGCGGATGCCTACGGCCATGGGATGTTGGCTGTTGCTAAGATTCTAGATGAACAGGGATGTCGTTTCTTTGGGGTGTCCAATGTGCACGAAGCTGAGGTCTTGCGTAAGAGCGCGTTTAAGCAATATATCCTGACCTTTGAAAGCACATTGATTGACGATGTTCGATGCATTCTAGATAATAATTTAGTGCCGACGGTGTGTAATTTGGATTTAGCCAAGGCGCTCAATGCTGAAGCCAAACACAGGGGCATTCAGGTGCCGATTCATATTAAAGTTGATACAGGCATGGGCCGCTTAGGCGTTGATGAGGCGGATATCAATAATTTTGTTGATGTGATAAGAAAGAATTATACTCATCTAGATCTTGATGGGATTTACACCCATTTTCCCTTAGCTGATAGCGACCGTGATTTCACTTTCGCGCAGATGCGCCGTTTCCGTGATATTGTTTTTAGTTTGGAGAATCGTTTCATCAAATTTAAATATGTCCACGCTGGCAATAGCATGGGCTTGGGGGATTATAAATCAGATTTATTTAATTTAGCCCGTCCGGGATTGATGCTTTACGGCGTTTATCCGCTGCAGGAGCTTAAATCAAAGATATCGCTTAAACCTGTCATGTCAGTCAAGGCTAAGGTGCTTTTTGTTAAAAAAATTAAGAAGGGGATGGGGGTTAGTTACGGCCATACCTTTAAACCCAAGGAAGACATTACCATTGCTGTTTTATCCGTTGGTTACAGTAATGGTTATTTTCGGTCGCTGTCCAATAAGGCTTTTGTCTTGATTGCCGGCCTGCGTTGCCCAGTGGTTGGACGAGTGACTATGGACCAGATTATGGTTGATATCACTCCCATTGAATTGTCAGGTCATCTGCCTAAGATAGGAGACGAGGCTATCCTTTTCGGTCATCAAAAGACTGCCTATATTTCAGCTGATGAAGTTGCTCATTGGGCGGGCACCATCAGTTATGAAATTTTGTGCGCGTTAGGAAGCCGGGTTGAACGCAGGTATATAGATTAAGAAGATTTTTCTAGCAAGATGGGATAAATATCGTCGATAGTAACAAGGCCGTCCTTGGCTTTTTGGATGGCGTCGATGGCCATGGGTTGGAAGCCGTCCTGCAAGGCTATGTGTTCTATTTCTTCCAATGATGCCTTATTGACAATTGCCGCGCGCATTTCTTCATTAATACTTAATACTTCAAATAATCCTAAGCGCCCTTTAAAGCCTGTTCCTGAACAAGCGGGGCATCCAGCGCCCTTATAGAAAGTGAATTCTTGCTCGCTAGGCTCATCCGATGTAAGTTGTATGCCGCTGGCGATTGATTTTGATTTACCTATAAATAATTTAGGGTCAATACCACAGGCGTCGCAAATACGGTGTAGAGCAGGGGTGTCAATCTTGTGGGGTGTTTTACACCCATCGCAGATACGTCGCACTAAACGTTGTGCGACGGTGCCGATCAAGGCATAAGAGACTATATGGCGCTCAAGACCCATATTGACTAATCTCATTACGGTTCCAATAGCGCTATTGGCGTGCAGACTACTGAACACCAAATGGCCGGTAATAGAGGCGCGCAGGGCAATTTCGGCGCTTTCTAAATCGCGGATTTCTCCGATTAGAATTACATCAGGGTCTTGGCGTAAGATTGCTTTCAGGCCAGAAATAAAGTCTTCATCATCTTTTGCCCTGCCTTTAACATCACATTGATTAATGCCGTCTATTTGATACTCAACAGGATCTTCTAAGGTTACGATATTGACTGTTGGCGAATGAAGCCGGCGGATAATTGAATAAAGCGTGGTTGTCTTACCACCGCCGGTAGGGCCGGTAACGAGCACAAGACCGCTTTTCCTCTGAATAATGCGTTCAAGCCGGGTTTGGTCGTTTTGGCACAGGCCGATTTTTGTTAGATCAACGATCGTTGAATTCTTATTAAGAAGACGGATAGCAACTTTATCACCTAGAATTGTTGGAAATGTAGCGACACGAAAGTCAAATTTTTGCCCTGCCATATCTGAGGAGAACCGCCCGTCCCATGCCTTACGGCTGGCCGCTGAATCCGTCGGTATATTTGAGAGAATCTTTATGCGCGGAAGGATATTAATATTTGAAGATTCTTTTACATCTAATACGTCATAAAGTGTTCCATCAATACGGAAACGGACAATAATGGTACCGTGGCGGGGTTCGAGGTGGATATCCGAAGCCCGGTGCAGGACGGCTTGAGTTAAAATAAAATTAACAATTTCGCTTGTCAGATTGACAGTGGAAGGAGCAACAGTGGTGGTTCCCCAAGCCACTTTCTTAGGTTCGTTGAATTTGGCGATTAGCTGATTATATGAATCTTGGATTGATATCATATATTAAAATAATACTGTCTGCAGGAGTAAATGTCAAATGACCTTGCATATAATTTAGATAGGACTGACTAAAAGTTTTTCTTAATGGCCGCAATGGCTCCGACGATGAAAATGAACGGAGCTGTCCATGCCGCCATAATGGGCGGCAGAGCGCCTCCTTTGCCTAAGGCTAATCCAACGGCGTCTGATACGTAATAGAGGAACCCAATTATGACGGCGATACCGATGGCTGTAAAGGTCATAGCTTTGCGCCGGCCTATTCTGAGCGCGAAGGGAAGTCCAGCTAAGACGATAATGATGGTACGAAAAGGGAAAGCAATCTTCTGATGTAAGTCTACTTCAAGGTTGTTAATGGTTTTAACCGCGCCGCTGTGAGAGAAGCGTTTAATATAATCAAATAGCTGTTTGATGTTCATTGAATTGATATTAAGGCGCTGGCGGAGGAAATCACGGGGAGTTTCTTTAAGTTCCATGAGTTTTTCTTGATAAATCTTAACATCCCCAGGCACATTGGGCTGGTCTGTAGTGTATTGGGTTATTTGGCAATTAAAAAACTTCCAGGCAATGCCTGTCCATTTTCCTTTAAGGGCAACTACTTTTTCCCGTAAGATTTGATGTTCGTCGTGGCCTATGATAGTGATACCAGTTAATTCGTTGGTATTTGGATCAAAAGAATCGACAAAAAAGAGACGGTTTTTCATGCCGTAAAAAGTAAGGTTCTTGATAGGCGGACGGCCTTTACCTTTTTCAGAAATGGTTATTTTAATCTGATTTTCCTTGATTTCTTGATTAACAACGGAAGATTGGGGTACGAAACGTTCATTGATAAGGAAAACAACGCCGCTGATTAAGACGGTAAATATAATGGCTGGTCGAGTGATGCGCCAGAAATTCATTCCTGAAGCACGGATGGCGATAATTTCATTATTACCGTTTAAGTTGCTGTAGGTGTAAAGGCAGGAGATCAAACAGGCCATTGTTGATGTGTTAACCATAACCAACGGGAGAAATGAAAGATAGTAGTTAACGATTACGTTGAAAGGAACCTCTTTTTCAATAAAGTCCTGAAGGCTGCCGAAGGTATCAATGAGGATAAAAAGAAAGCCAAATATGATAACGGTGCTTAAGAAAATGATGACAATTGATTTAAGGATGTATCGGTCTAGGATGCGCATAATTTCCAGTTTAAGATCAGGACGATGCTTCCTAATATGATGTTTGGAATCCACATGGTTAGGGCTGGATCAATAATGTTTTGGCTTGCAATGCCTTGAGCCGCGAGCGACAAAATATAATAGGGCGCGGCAAAAAGAATCGCGAATAAAATATTGGCGGATTTTGCCCGGCGATGGGTAATGACGGCAAAAGGGAATCCCAGCAGGATAAAAAGTAAAGGTGTCAAAGACCATGCTAAACGACGGTGGTATTCTGTCACCAACGGCGAATCGTCGATGGACATTTTATTGTATTCTTTCATTTTATCCTGCAGTTCCCGCAGGGTCATTGCTTTTGGTTTTTTTTCGTTCTTAGTTTTCTTCTTGGCAAGATCCATGGTTACAAAAGAGTTCTGGAAATTAAGCTTATAGAAATTATTAGGGTTTTTCAAATCCGGTTCATCTGAGGTTCCATTAATCAATTTGAGCATGATTTTATCTTGGTTGGGAACCCTGACAAATTCACCTTCTTGCGCGATGATGGTGCGTGTGGGGCGGCCTGCCTGCGGCTGGTAAATCCGGATACCGTAGAGGCGGTCATTATCAATCCGATAAATAAAAATAATATACCGGTCAAAGGCGTTGATGAAACTGCCTGCTTCAAGCATAGCAACGGGATTCTGCGTCCCTGTTTCTTGAAGGATTTTAGTTTGTGCATCAAAGGCGCCAGGGATGGCTCGGTCATTAAGGATATGAACGGTAAGGCTTAGGATAATGCCAATCACAAAGAGCGGCATTAATAATTTACGGATATAAATACCGCTGGCACGTAGGGCGATAATTTCATTTTCCGCCGACATCCTTCCAAAGGTTAGGATGACCGTGACTAGACAAGCAATGGGCAGGGTATAGCCTAATAGGATTGGGATATAATAAAGGAATATCTTTCCGACAGCGACAATGGACATGCCTTTATTGATGACCTTATTAGCTAATTGGGGCAGATAACCCAAGAGAAAGACACTTGTTAGAACGCTGATGGCGATACTAAAAGGCAGGAGGCACTCGGATAAAATATAATTACGTAAGATGCGCATAAATTATGTCGTAATGGCGGCGGTGATAACGCCGACATAGGCGGCGCCGCCGGCTTTTAAGGCAGATGCCGCAGAAGACGCTGTTGCTCCTGTTGTCAATAGATCATCTACAAGTAAAATAGATTTATCGGTGACGGATTGCGAAGGGTTTATTTTAAAAGCCCCTTCAAGGTTTGTAAAGCGTTGTTTTTGGTCTAACAGCGTCTGGGTATCTGTTGATTTTGTTCTGATCAAGAGATCAGGCACATGGGTTAATCCGAATTGCTGGCAGAGCAAATTACTTAATAGTTCTGCTTGATTAAATCCGCGTTCACGCAGGCGGAGAGGATGTAAAGGAATAGGGGCTGCTAAGTGGAACTGCTCCAAGGGGACATGGTAGTTCTGGATGTAATTGGTCATTAGCCGCAGAAATGTTTTAGATAAAATCGTTTTACCGCTGTATTTAAAATTATGCAGTAATTGGCGGATTGTGTCTTCAAAAAGACAGGCGCTCCAGGCACGGTCAAATGATTTAGGGTGATTTGTGCAGGAAAGGCACAGACCGTCCGTGGTAAAATGGTCAAGGTGGCGTGAACAGCGCGCGCAAGAAGGCGGTTTATTTTGTCTTATGGTGTTTCTACATGAGAAACATAATTGTTCATGATGCGAATGGTTTAAAGAAACGCGGCAGATCACGCAATTATTTGGGAATAAAAAATCTTTGAGTCCCTGGGCAATATCTGAGAGCATCAGTTATCTTACCATATTATTTGTTTGTCAGGTTAGCGCTTTATTCGTATAATAAATCCTGTTAATCAAAGCATAACTGGAGGCAGGTATGGGTAAATTATTATTGTTGTTCATATCTTTGTCATTAATCTTGTCGAGTCCTGCTGTTG
>CAZCHB010000117.1:0-6166 GCA_964498235.1 uncultured Planctomycetales bacterium | reverse complement strand
TGGGAGAGGACAGCGCACTGACTCATTTTTTATTAAATCAGTTTTAGATTATCGCCTAAATAGGTTCTTAGATGTCGAAGCCAAGCGGTCCGAGATGCAGGTTGCCCAGCTGCTTTTTATTGAACGCCGCTTTGATGATGTGATAAGGTTCCGCTGCGGTGACCTGCGTTTTAATTTCAGGGTAGACCGTGTCGATTGCTTAAATGACGGTACGATCCTGGTTTTAGATTATAAGACGGGAGGCAGTGACGGCATGCCTAAGGCTTTTGATATGCCGGAGGTCATGACAAGGGAAATATTAAGAGATAACATTGGTTCGTTCCAAATGCCTTTGTATTTGTACTACTTAGATAAGCAATATAAAGATCAGCCAATCAACGCGGCGCTGTATCATTTAAGAACAATGCACGTAGAGCAATTCTTGACAGCAAAAAGCACGCTCCCGCGCCGCGAATTTATTGATGGATTTTTAAGTGCGTTAGACTATTTAATGAGTGAAATATTTAATCCAGAAATTCCTTTTATCGATGACCCTGTTGATATAAAATAAACTCATGTCAAAAACAATTATGGTGGTAGATGATGACCGCATGACGGTTGAATTAATCAAGCATAAGCTTCTTGATAAAGGCTATGAGGTTGTAACCGCATCCGACGGGGAAGAAGCAATGGCTCTTTTAAAGCAAAAAGCCCCTGATATGATTATACTTGATGTACAGATGCCGAATATGAACGGTTATACTTTTATTATGGAAAAGAATAAGATTGAAGCTTGTGCGGGCGTGCCGGTTGTTGTTTTGACGTCACAAAAAGAAACCCGTCCTTTGTTCCAGCGCCACGGTGCCCGTGCGTATTTAATTAAACCTTTAAATACCCAAGAATTGCTTGATAAAGTAGCTGAGATTGTCGGACCTTAGGCATTATTTATGACAAAATCCGTCCTGATCATTGATGATGAGAAGGTTGTTGTTGATATCGTTAAGCGTAAGTTAGATGAGCTTGGTTATTTGGCTTTTACAGCGACTAATGGTGAAATTGGTTTAAAGTTATTAAAAGAAAAGCATCCTGATCTGGTTCTTTTAGATATCGAGATGCCGGTTATGAACGGGTACACATTTTTACTGCAGAAGAACAAGGATCCTGATTTTGCTGAAATCCCTGTGATAACGATCACCGCTTACGCTGAAACAGAAGCCGTTTTCAAGAAACATAAAGTAAGCGCCTATCTTTTGAAGCCTTTAAAATTGAATGAGTTGTTAGATAAAGTGGTAGAAGCCGTCGGCCCCTCAGCATAAGTGTTTCCTTGATTGACTCATCCTTAGCTTTATGTTAATTTAACCCCCATGATTAAAGATAATGTTAAAAGTGTTTTAGATCAAATTAATGCCGCGTGTCAATCTGCGGGACGTAAAACCTCAGAGGTGACGCTGGTTGCGGTGACTAAAACAGCGCCAATTGATGCTATTCAGGAGGCCATTAACGCAGGCATTGTTCACATCGCAGAGAACCGCGTTCAGGAAGCGCAAGCAAAATTCCCATTACTGACGGCCGCGAACAAAAGCATTATTACTCATATTATCGGCCATTTGCAAAGCAATAAAGCCAAGGATGCGATTCTTGTATCATCGATGATACAGTCGGTGGATAGCTTGAAATTGGCAAATGAAATTGAGAAGCAAGCAGCTAGGCTTGGCAAGACCGTCGATGTTCTTGTGCAATTTAATACCGCCCGTGAAGAACAAAAGTTTGGTGCGGCTCCTGAGGAGGCCTGCAGTTTAATTGAGGGCATTACGGGAATGGCGCATATCCGTGTCAAAGGGCTAATGACCATGGCGCCTTATACGGACGATCAAGGTGTTGTACGTAAAACCTTTGCTGATTTACGGGTGATCAAAGATCAAATTCAGGATCGTTTTAAAGGTCATCCTAGCATTGACATGGCTATTATGTCCATGGGCATGAGTGGTGATTATAAAATCGCTATTGAAGAAGGGTCAACAATGATCCGCGTGGGGAGCGCGATATTTTCCGCCTGAGGCGCCTGCCTGCCGGACAGGCAGGGATCAGCCTCTGGCTGACAATGAGGAAAACATGAATATAGCTATTATCGGCGGCGGGAACATGGGAGAGGCCTTAATTAAAGGGCTTCGTAGACAGAGGGTCTTTGTCTGTGAAACGGACGCTAAGCGTGTTTTATTGCTTAAGAAGAAATATAAAATTACACCGTTATCCATTACGGATGCGGCAAAACAGGCATCAACGATTATTTTTGCGGTTAAGCCTCAGGACATGGAGGGGGTATTAGCGACGGTCAAGGCCGCTATTTCTAAATCAGCAAGCCCATTATTTATTTCCATTGCCGCTGGTTTAACCACTAAGTTTTTTGAGCAACATTTAGGGGCCAAATCAAAGGTCATCCGTTCCATGCCTAATATGCCAGCCTTGATCGGCGAGGGCATAACCGGTATATGCGCCGGAAAGTTTGCTAAAGATGCGGATATAAAAGCCGCGCGTAAAATTTTATCTGCCGTTGGTGAAACGGTTATAGTTAAAGAATCTATGATTGACGCTGTAACTGCCGTCTCTGGCAGTGGCCCGGCCTATGTATTTTTATTTGTCGAACAATGGATGGCCGCAGCGGTGCGCTTAGGGTTTACATCCCAAGAAGCCAAGGCATTGGTTTATAAAACATTACTAGGTAGTGCCCACTTATTAAAGACAAGTGAATTTGATGCTGGAGAGTTACGTGCTAAAGTTACATCAAAGGGCGGAACAACTCAGGCGGCATTGGATGTTTTTAGCAAGGGCAAATTTGAGCAGTTAATGCATAAAGCATTATTAGCGGCACAAAAGCGTGCAGTAGCGTTAGTCAAATAATTGGCATGAGCAGTGAAATCTTTTTAACGTTTCCTCGCTCATGGTCGATTTTTTTACGCCAAAGGTCTTATTTTATTCGGTGTCCAAAGAACTCGTCCCGAATATCTCTGGACATTCGGGACTCAAACAACTTTGGACATCCTTTGACCAAAAGTCAAAGGATTCCCTCGTAAAATAAGCTGCTTTGGCTAAAATCGACAAATCGCTCGGAATCGCTAAAAAAATTTCACTGAGCATAGGAGAATAATATGGCCATCGTCGGCGTAATAGGCGGGAGCGGGTTGTATCAGATTGAAGGCATTGAAGGCGTTAAAGAAGTTGCCGTAAAAACCCCCTTTGGTAATCCTTCTGATAAATATATTACCGGGACATTAAGTGGTGTTAAGGTGGTTTTTTTGCCGCGTCATGGACGGGGTCATCGTATTTCTCCAAGTGAGATTAATTACCGCGCCAATATTTGGGGCATGAAAAAATTAGGTGTCGAGGCTATTTTATCGGTGTCGGCCTGCGGTTCTTTAAAAGAAAAATATAAGCCCATGGATTTTGTGGTACCTGACCAATTCTTAGACCGCACGCGCAAGGGGCGGGTCGATACATTTTTTACTGATGGGATTGTAGCCCATGTGGCATTTGCTGATCCTATATCACCGGAGATTTCGTCTATTATTGTTCAAAGCGCGAAGAAATTAAAAATAAAAACGCATGTGGGCGGCACCTATGTCAATATGGAAGGCCCTCAATTTTCAACTAAAGCGGAGTCAAATTTGTACCGCCGCTGGGGTATGGATATTATTGGGATGACTAATTTGACAGAAGCTAAATTAGCCCGTGAAGCGGAAATTTCTTATGCCACCTTGGCCGCGGTTACTGATTATGATTGCTGGCACCCGTCCCATGATTCAGTTACTGTCGATATGATTATTGAATATTTACACAAGAATGTGGGCAATGCGAAAAAAATTCTTAAGCTGGCGATTCCGGAAGTCGCAAAGATCAAGAATTTTAGCGCGGCCAATGCCTTGAAATTTGCCATTATCACCAACCGTGATTTAATCCCGGCTAAGAAGAAAAAAGACTTGGATATCATTATCGGAAAGTACAAAAAATAAATTGTCCCCCCTGAATTTTTTTGTCATGGGGTGCAGAAACGCAATGAACTAGATGCCCGATTGAAACACTCGGTCATGATATGAGGCTTAATGGATTATTCAAAGACACTTAATTTACCGCAAACAGATTTTTCCATGAAGGCAGGTTTGGTGCAAAAAGAACCATTGACCTTAGCCAAATGGGAGAATGACAAGATTTATCAGCATCTCAGAGAAAAAGCCAAGGGCAGGGCCCCTTTTATTCTTCACGACGGGCCGCCGTATGCTAACGGTCATATCCATATTGGCCACGCGCTTAATAAGATCCTTAAAGATATGATCGTCAAATATAAGACGATGAAAGGCTTTGATGCGCTCTACGTGCCGGGTTGGGATTGCCATGGATTACCTATCGAGCATCAATTGCTTAAAGATTTGAAAGCCAGCAAAGGTGACTTCGATACTGTTGTCTTTCGCCGTAAAGCCCATGATTACGCGATGAAATTTGTTGGTGTTCAGCGGGAAGAATTTAAACGGCTGGCTATTTTTGGCCAGTGGGATAATCCATATTTAACCCTAGCGCCAGAGTATGAACATTGGATTTTAAAATCATTAGGTGTATTGACGAAGAAGGGGTATGTTTACCGCAGTTTAAAGCCGGTTAATTGGTGTTATAGCTGTGAAACGGCCTTGGCAGAAGCTGAAGTCGAACATGAAAATAAAGAGTCACCGACCGTCTATGTAAAGTTCCCGGTTAATAATCCGCAAGCTTTAGGGCTATCCATCAATAAGAAAGTATTTCTTTTAGTGTGGACAACTACCCCATGGACCTTGCTGGCTAATACTGCTGTTGCCGCGCATCCGGATTTTGCTTATGTTGCGGCTGATATAGGGGATGAAATTCTAATTCTTGAAGAAACCTTAGTCGCATCTGTTTTGGCCAAAAATGCGTTTAATGAGGTTAAGTCAGTGCATACGATTAGCGGGGCTGAACTAACTAAATTGGTTTATGTACATCCATTTGGTAAGAAAGAAAATTGCCCCGTCGTTAATGCGGATTATGTGACTAAGGAAGACGGGACGGGCTTAGTGCATATTGCACCCGGCCATGGTCAGGATGATTATCAGGTGGGGCTTAAGAATAATCTGCCTGTTTTAATGCCGGTCAATAATAAGGGTGTTTTTACTGATGAGGGCGCCCCGTTTAATGGTCAATTTGTATTTAAGGCGAATCCGTTGATTATTGAGAATTTACAGGGCAGGAATTTGCTGTTTTATCATCAGAACATTACGCACTCTTATCCGCATTGCTGGCGCTGTAAAAATCCGATTATTTTCCGTGCGACGGAGCAGTGGTTTTTGAATGTCAACCATGATGGCCTGCGGGAGCGTTTGCGCGGGGCGATTGAGGGGGTTGGGTGGGTTCCGCCCGCTGGACGTGAGCGAATCTTAGGCATGGTCAATACCCGTCCGGATTGGTGCCTGTCCCGTCAGCGTCTGTGGGGCGTGCCGATCCCAGCGTTATCCTGCGCAGGATGCGGGGGAGAGCAGAAACTATTTGTTGAGGTTATTGAACATTTAGCCCAATTGGTCAAGGTCCATGGCAGTGATATCTGGTTTCAGAAAGAGGTGAAAGAATTACTGCCAAATGGCTTTAAATGTCCTGTCTGCGGCGGTCATGATTTTCAAAAGACTAATGATATCTTAGACGTCTGGTTTGATTCAGGCGTCAGCCATCAGGCTGTATTCCGTTCGATGATCAATAAGGCTTTGCCGGCAGATTTATATTTAGAAGGTTCTGACCAGCACCGCGGCTGGTTTCAGTCTTCGTTAATTCCATCAGTTGCCATGGATGGTGCCGCGCCTTACCGTCAGGTTTTAACACACGGATTTGTGGTGGATGGCCAAGGCCGTAAAATGTCCAAGTCTTTGGGCAATGTCGTTAAACCTGAGGAAATGATCGCTCAAAACGGGGCGGAGATGATCAGGCTTTGGGTCGCCTCAAGTTCTTATAATGATGATGTGCGTATTTCCAAGGAAATTGTAGAACGTTTAGTGGATGCCTACCGTAAAATTCGTAATACCGTCCGTTATTTATTAGGTAATCTGCATGGCTTTGACCCGGACAAAGACATCTTAAGTTATGATAAACTGTTGGATTTAGATAGATGGGCCTTAAATCGTTTAGCCGTGACTGTCCA
>CAZCHB010000116.1:2281-6254 GCA_964498235.1 uncultured Planctomycetales bacterium | reverse complement strand
GGATGTCCCTAGCAATGCATTAACAGATTCAAAAACTTGCGGATTGTCGCCAGCACTTGGTGTTGGAATACCATTCGGTGTTGGATCAAAAGCATCGCTTTGAACCCCAGGCATAAAAGGACCATCTGCCCGTACTGCGCTAGCTCCCAAAACTAGGAAACTAATTGCTACCATTAACGTGATTTTTTTCATCTTGTTCTCCCTGTTGGTTTTCGCTTAAAACTATGCATTTATGTTAATAAGTATTTGTTGGGGTACTTTTTATTTGGCCCCTGATCCCGTTACAACAACGCGCACTGTTTTTAAAATGATGTTTAAATCTGTCCAAAAACATACGTTTTTGATGTATAAAACGTCATATTTGATTTTTTTGCGTACATCAGCAATGTTTTCATCATAACGGTGTGATACTTGAGCCAATCCTGTAATGCCGGGCTTTACGTCTAAGCGTTTTTCATAATCAGCAATTTGTGTTTTCAACTGATCTACAAAGATAGGGCGTTCCGGACGAGGGCCGATAATGCTCATCTCCCCTTTGATGACATTGATAAATTGAGGGATTTCGTCAATACGGCTTTTGCGTAAAATGTTACCGATCGGAGTGATACGGCTGTCATTTTTAGAAGCCCATACAGGTCCTGTTCCCTTTTCAGCGTCAGTTCTCATGGTTCTAAATTTGTAAATATTAAAAAGTTCGCCGTCTTTTCCAACCCTGACTTGCGAATAGAAAACAGGGCCTTTGGATGTTAATTTAATCAGGATTGCCGTAATTAACATGACTGGCGAAAGGATGATTAAACAAAAGACTGACCCGACAATATCAATGGTGCGTTTGGTGATCGTGTAGGTTCTGCGGAATAATGTAATGAACATGCTGAATAATCCGCTGCCAAATAGCATTAAACTGCTTGGTTCCGGCGCGCGTGATTTATTGGTTGTTTCTTGATCGCTGACGGCTCGGATTTGTCCGATTTCTTTCGCGCTGTCATTTGGCTTAACAAATTCAATAGCAGCCCAAGCCACAGGCAGGCTAAGGAAGCACAGCGTAATCAAAATTAAGGCAATTCTTTTTCTAAACATATAACTCATCCTTTTATTAAATCAACTGCAAGAAATTTATAGTTCACTTGGTTTAATTGTTGTTCCGGGTTAGATTCAACCAGAATACAATTATCCCAGAGTATAATAATCAAATTAAGAATCAATAATAAATGCGTTAAAACTTCGTTAAATCTGAACTATGAACTTATTCTTTAATTATCTTGCCCGAAACACTGAATGGAATAATGACGGGATATTACGGCAGATATTTGAATAAATGTTCTGTGATTAAGTCCGTAAACGATTTAATTTCACCAATGGCCTTATCCTTTGCTCCTTCTTTAAAATCGGAGGATACCCGGATTAAGGACGTGCTGACTTTTTTTCCAATGAGCGTATTAAAAGCAACGATTATCTGCTGTTTAAAATAATTATTTGTAAAACTGCTGCCGGCTTTGAACCAGTAGAAAACAACGTGGTTGTAATCCTTCTTGGCAACCGTCAGCCTGTTTGTTTCTATATTTAAATTCTTGTAATTAACTTTTATCGGATCATGAATGTTTTCAGTAATCAACATTCCATTTCCGGTGTAACAAATTTCGGGCGGATGCGAAACCCGGTGATTATTTTGAGAGTAGACAATATACAAATAGACTTCATTTTTGTCAAGTGTATTTGTATATTTTCTAACAAAAGCATTTTTGGTCTCTAAGATGGCCAGCTCATCCTTTGTTAGCGGAATTTCTACCGACGACCAATTGCCGATCTCTTTTGGAAAGGCAGCAATGTCGACCGTGTCGTTTTGTACAGCTTGTGCAAAGAACAAAACCCATGAGACCACGAGTACAAGGGTAAGGATAACATATATTTTTACATAATGCCAATTTGAGTTTTTTGCCGGGCTTTTCATGCGTTATTCTATAGCCTTTCCAACCGAAAATAAAAGAACAAAAGCCAGGAAAAATACGAGGAATCCAGAAAAATCATGGGTAAATCCAGTGGCGTACTGGGTTCCCCAAATCTCGCTAATCGCCGCCAAGAATACGATACGCACCACATTGGTGATGACCGCTATAGGGATGGCTGACAAGAACAAAACAATACGTTTCCACATGGCGGCTTTTGTAAAATAGGCAAAAATAGCACTAAGTGCGGTTAGCGAAATTAACGACCTAAGCCCGCTGCAGACATCATCAACAACGACATGGGCATGGTGCATTATAATGGTACTCCCTTGCTGGATACTTTCAATCCGCATGCCTTCTAAGACGCCAACAGCTATGTTTGCCGCCATTAATTTAAGACGAAAACTTAAATTGGTAATGGCAACCATGGGTAAAGGCACCATAAAGATAAGGAACGACAAGGGAAATAAAATTTCCTTGAGCATTTTGGTGCCGTAAAAATGCAGAACTAGCCCCATTAATACCAGGATCATCGAAAAACCAGATGAGAAATAAACCTGAAACATTGCGCTCACTAAATGAACAGCTAAACCAAAGGTGAAAAGTTTCATTCCCCAATGAGATGGTTCTGCTTTAATTTTGCTTAACACATCCTTTTTTTGCCAGATCAGAAAAGCCGTGACGAACGGAACAAGGATGCCGTGGCTGTAATAAGAATCCCGGGCAAACCACCTGTCCCACATCCAAATCAAGGCAGGAACATAGGTTAACAGGACAATGATGCCGATGATAATTTCATTAATATATTTGGAAGCTATTTTCTGGCTTTTTGCCATGTGATTTCCTGTTTATCGTTAATGAAACGGTAACAGCCGATCAAGGCTGAGAAATTTAAAAGACAAAATACGTACGGTACATAGCACGCATTTGAAATGGCCTTAAGCATACCATATTTTTGATTTCTAGCCAAGGCGCCGATTAGTGCTGACATATAGAACAAGACCTGAACGATAAAAATAATTTTATATATTTTTTGGTTAAACAAGAATAAGTTAAGTATAAAAATTAGGATCATGAGGAACGGTACAATTAGTCGTAATAATTTATGTGAAAAGAATTGGATAGCAATCGGGCTTTTAAAAGGGTTAAACATATGAGGAAAAGCCTTAAACATCTGAAAATTACCGTACAAGGTGCGCGCCTTACGACGATGCTCTTCGCGCGGCGTATCAGCAACATCATCATAGGCGTGGGCATCCCCATCGAATATTGAGCGGTATCCTTTTTCAATGATTTTAAAAGGGATATACATATCATCCAGCACAATATTAGCCGGTGCCGGGCTGTAAAGTTCTTTGCGGATAGCGTAAATAGCACCTGTTGCGCCTAGCATGGAATGGATACGGGCTTCGCAATCGCGCATGAATTTCTCATATTTCCAATAGAGATTGATTCCTTTGGCTGTACCTCCCTCTTTTTCACGGAAGACAAGTTCGCCGCTGACACAGCCAACAGACGCGTCAGCAAAATTATTAACAAGTTCCTGCACGGCTTCAGGGTCAAGCTCCTGCCTTGCATCGTTAAAAATAATAAATTCACCTTTAGCCGTTGCGACCAGCTCACTAATCATTGAGGTTTTACCACGGCGTTCAGGATGGGCCAATAAGATGACCCTCGGATCACCAAATGACCTCACAATTTCATTTGTTTTATCGTCACTGCCGTCTGAACCAATAAGGATCTCGAATTTATCGGCCGGATAATTTTGCTTTAAAAGATTCTCAATCTTACGGCGGATCACATCTTCTTCATTCCAAACTGAAATGACCACGGAGACAGACGGCTGGATTAATTTTTTATAGACAGGGCGATAAAAAAACATGGATAAGACGGCAATTAGCACGGGATAGCCGGCGAAGCAATAGACGATAAAGAAAAAAGATTTGTTAAAAATAATATCCATGAATTTATTATAATAAGTTCTTTTTTATTTTCTCTTGAATTTTTTTTAATAAATCATTTGGATT
>CAZCHB010000116.1:0-2271 GCA_964498235.1 uncultured Planctomycetales bacterium | reverse complement strand
ATAATATCCATGAATTTATTTTAATAAGGTTTTACGGATAAAGTTATATCCTGATTCCCTAAAGATTAATTTCGCAGCATGTTTAAAACCGTTGAATATTTTTTCTTTGGCCGGCACCTTATTTTCAAGGGCCATTTGAAATCGTTTCAATGTCCAATTTCCTTTAACAGCAATGCGGGCAATGCAGGGCGATTTCATGTCACAGGAAATATTTGAAACGTAAATGTTCTTATACCCTGCGGCATACCCCATCCCTAATATTTTTTCATTACAAAATCCCCTGGGAATGGAGATATCTTTAATTGTAACGCCGAGATTCATTTCTAAATTTGATTTTGAGGCTGATAATTCCTGTTCAATTTGTGAATCGATGAGATTTGTCAAAATTTCATGGGTCAGGCCGTGGGAACCGACCGTCATCCCGGCATCAATTAACTCTTTAAGGTGCGGCCAATCCATGTAGCCTAGGCGCCCCACGCGTTTAACAATAATAAAGAAAAATCCTTTTAATCCTAATTCTTTGAGGATAGGAAACGCAACGGTGCGGTTATTTAACTCTCCATCATCAAAAGTGATGACGGCATCAATTTTGTTTTCTTTAAGAAAAGACATCTGCGCGTAAAAATTTTCTTTAGATACATCGTAAAGATCCGCCCCCGTCTCTCGATCCGGCGGGTGAGCAAATTCTTTAGAGACAATGCCGTGGTACATTAGGACTATCACTGGTTAATCTCCTTCCAAGCGATTGGGTTTGAAGTGATCTTTGAAATACTGGTTCCAGTGTAATTCTCGAAACCGGCAGGATAAAATCCGTCAGATGTCATGTCCGCGTAATTGAAGATTTTTGTCGACCAAATATCTCCCAGCACAATCCCTCCATCAGCAATAACGCCGCCGTTTGAGACCGAGGTGTCCATGATATTATTGTATGTTGCCGTGCCATGTGTATAGATAAGACCCCTGTGAGAGCTTGGGGCGCTAACAGATTCATTGTAATTGCCCCAGGCAAGGATATTTAATTGGGAATTATCGGCTTGTTCTCCTGACTGGTTAAAATTGACTTCTCCGGTCGTAATAATAGTTAAACTTTGGTTAGGCTCAACCAGCGTGTTATTATTGATAGTCACATTCCCTCCACCAGAACTATTTTCGATGTAAATAATCTTTTTGCCTTTAACCAAATCCGCGGTAAGGTTGATATCCGCGGCATCCTTGACATATAAAATCTGGTCGGCTGGGTATTTTGAAACTACTCTCTGGTTATTTTTGATAAAATTAGCCAATGTATTGGCGTTGGAGAGTTGATCTGGACTGTTTACTTCCAGCGAAGTTAATAATGGATCGACATTCTGCGCAGAATCGTCAAAGAAAACGTTAGCGTTCTTAGAAGTCCCGTCAATAATGCCACCGACACGCACCTGCCCCATCAATACCGCTGACGTCTTGGCCCCGTTAATCATTAAGCTGCCCTTGCTTGACATGGCGTGTTTATAGACTTCCGGCATATACATAGGGTAGGTGATTTGAATCTTGCGCCTTATCCCGCCATAGATGCCGGTAGCGTTTATATAACGGAATGTTGTTTTAGAATCATCCCGGCTTAAGTATATTTCACCACCGCCAAATGACATCCTGACGCTTGGGGACTCATCCAGCATGGACGGGTCGCTCATATACATATTTACGCCTGCTTCTGCCAACCAGAAAGCGGCTATTGAATGGAAGTACCTTCTTGATGTCATCATGTCAGTCAAATTTGTCGTTGCAAATGACACGGCAGCCATAATTAATATCACCAATATAAATATGGTTGTTATTAAGATTGACCCGTTCTTGTTGTGTGCCTTTTTCATGTCTTATTTCGCGATAAGGCCTGCTTTATACCGCAACGTTACTTTTTGCTTCAGTGAAAATTCTTCCGGAATGCCTGCCGCGGCTTCCAAAATGATTTCATTTTCCATTTCCGACGTGAACTTAACACGCGTAAGTTCATAGGCAATAATGAATTTGTTTGTGAAATTTGTCCTAATCAATTGCCCGGCTGTTTTACCTTTTGAGTTCCATGCGTAAACCACCTGGCCTATCCCCGGCCTTTCAAAAGTTAATTGAACGCTGTCTTTGTCTTCAGTGATAAACAAGTTTTTAGCTTCCCTCAATTCATTGGTCATCCAGGTGACAGCCCTGAGTGTTTCTTGCCTTGGTTTTATGGCCGCTAAATACCCTTGCCATGAACGCTGGCTCAACAAAGATATGGTATATATTGAGGCTAAC
>CAZCHB010000115.1:0-6388 GCA_964498235.1 uncultured Planctomycetales bacterium | reverse complement strand
AGAAACAGAACACAACCTTTCAAGAATATGCCCGCCGGATGCAAATGGTTGGCCTGATACTAAATTCTTTGCATAAATTATATACTGGGCAAAATCATCTCCCCAATTATGCCCATCTTTTAAAGTGAAAATATTAATTAAGAGTGCAGAAAGAAAGAAAAGGAATAAAACTAAATCAAGAATTTTACGTTTCACGTTATAAAATAAGATCCCGCATCAGTAAGAAATAGCCTCAGTAACTATACGCCGGCGGAGATATACTTGCCGTCACCCGCCTATAACCTGCTGCTTTGGAACGGTCAGACACATCTACCTGAATAGAAAAATAAGCCTGATCAGGATCATCTGGATCGAAACTAGGCACAACAGCCGTATCATTAAAGACTTGGCCTAAAGAAGCATAACCTGTGTCCGCGGCACTGCAGGCTGTTGATGGAACATTGTCTGCCTTTATGCACGTATACAAAACAGCAGCCGTTGTCGTATAACAGACCCAGGAAGGAGCCATATCAGTCCTTAAACAAAAAGAATTACCAGGCAAGCCAAAAACAAAGCCCGGATCAGACCTCGTACCTGTCATCTTTATCGCATTCTGGATGATATGCGCATTTAATGCCTCCCCTTCAAGAACAGCTTTAGTGCTTTTAGCTGATGAATCGGCACTACTACGTATCGCATAATCCGCGGACATAACGCCAAGCATCACAATAGCCACAACAGTTGTAGTGATAATCAACTCCATCAAGGTGACGCCTAACCTATTTGATACATGATTTATCATATTCCTTTAATCGGGCCAAATGACAGTGGCTACCGCCTTACGAGCGCCGTTTGGGCCGTTACCGGCATCGGTCACCGTATAGGTTACTGTTGAAATCCCCACACATGATGGGTTAAAATCAGCAATAGATGGCGTTGTTAACGCGTTAATTGTATATGTCCCAATGGCAAGCGGACCTATACCATCAGACCATTCAGGGTAAGCAACAGACCCCCTTAATTTCTCCAACACCTTTTGGCCGCATTTAGCGGCAGAAAGCTTCTTATCAATGTCAGTCACAGGCTTTTTGACGGATGCGATTGAGGCGTAAACACCTGCCACCGCGATGGTAAAAATAACTGCGGCAATCAATGATTCCATCAACGAGAACGCAAGTTTATTCGTAATCATCATACTCCCCTTTTATGGGCAGGCCGCCAAGGTTGGACAAGTCCCAGCCGCGCAACAGACAGTGGTATTAGTATTAGCAATTTGAACGGCGTATGTCCCATCCGCACGCGCCGCTTGGCAAACCACTATTGGAGGGACAGCCGCGTTATCCCCATCACAGCTGTAAATAAAGCCGTCAGATTCAACAATGCTCAACCTAAGTTTTGTGTTCACATCCGCAGTGGATACGGCGGTATCCAGATAACCATCCCCATTATTCTTGGACAATTCTTGTGCCGATAAAATTATCTGTAAGGTATCTGAAGCTGTTTTTTCGTAAGAACGGTTAACAGTCTTTGTATAATTAGGAAGAGCAAAAATAGCAATAGCTCCAATTAAGGTAACCACCGTCATTAATTCTACCAAGGTAAACGCTTTACTCTTACTTTTCATAACCATCCTCACATTAAGGCCCGGTTGGAACTGTTGGACAAGCTACATACCAAGGAGCGTTAACCCAACACCATGGGTTTGGCAAAGGAGTTATTTTATTTAACGGCCTGTTGACAACACATAAAGACAAATTTTGTCCCATGTAATATGCACAGCATAAGAAATTACCGGCCCCCTGGCTTGGAGCCCCCCAGCAACGGTAGGTGAATTTATCCGAATTTATCGATAAACCCAAACCAGCATTCATGTCAGCTAAATTAAGATAATCCACCGTAGGGGCACCCGTGGCTATCCTTAATTTCTGTTTCGCGTAGATGATCTCAAGCGAATTTACTGCCTGTTTCTCATAAGCACGTTTGATGGCATTTGTAAAACTTGGCACCGCGAAATAAGCAATCATCCCCGTAATGCCTACCACTATTATTAACTCAACTAAAGTAAACGCACTTTTGTAACGCATAATAAGTCCTCACGAACCACACATTTTATCAAGCGCTCCAACCGTTTTAGTACATCCAATAGGAGCACAGGAACCAGCTGTCTGGTTATCAGGAGCAGCATTTACAGTATCTTCACATTGGATTCTTCCTGTATCATATATTTGTAATCGATATATCGGATCCAATACTTTTTGTACCTTTCCAACAATACCAGCCCCACCAGGATTATTAGCCTCAGGAACAGCAAAATATCTAGACGCTGGGATAGTCACATCCAAATTTGCAATATTCGCTGCATATGCCCCATTCTCTAATTGATAACGTTTCTGCGCCCCTAAAACTAGAATTAACGTTTGTTTGCCATCGGAAGCTAGAACACCCTCTCCTGGAGCTACAATTTTAGGAATAGCAATACTCGCTAAAACACCAAGAATGGCAATCACCATAATTATTTCAATAAGACTAAAAGCTTTTATATTTATCATCGTATTTTTCTCAATTACACGTATTCCCGCCCGGAGCCTTGTTGCATTTAATGGACGCACAGCTTCCTGCAATAAGGTTCACACAAAAAATACGCCCAGTTATATCAATGGCCAGCCAATATTTATTTTCCAAATCCTGAATTGAAGCTTTGTAATTAACCGCATCTTGGAAATATGCGGGACCATGATATCTCGGTGCCGGCACTGAAATATCGCTCCTGGCCATCGCAGACGCTTGCCCGCCCATTGTTAAGTGATTTAAATAAGTATTATTAAGCAAGAAATACCTTCGCTGTGATTCCAACATCTCAAGTAAGATGCTACGAGCCTCGTTACTTTTAACGTAATCTCTTGGAAGAAGCATTTTAGGCACAGCAATTGCTGAAATAACGCCCAAAATAGCCACAATTATAATTATTTCCAGCATTGTAAACGCCCTCTGTCTAATCATTCTCATCTTATTCTTCCCATGAAACAACATGAGGCGAGTTTTTAGGCTCGCCTCATACCGCATTTCAAAGAACTTACATTAACTATTTACACATTTTCGACAATCTACCTGCACAAGCTTTAGTAACAGCACCCGTGGTTCCATTAACATCAAAAGTAATGATGTCAGTATTTGCAGGAACGCTCCCCACCAAGGTAGCCGTAACAACAAGCGGTGTACCAACACCTGCCGCTGTAGTTTTAGAATAGGTAAAATTCGTAGTTTGCATTGCCTGCATTCCTAATGCCGCAATATCACTTACTAACCCAGCAGATGTAGCAGCTCCAGGAAGGCAAACGCTATAATGAGCTGCGGTCGGTGCAAGCCCTGCGGACTCATTAGCCAAACAACGATCCAATGATTTTGCAATCGTAGCCCCCACACCAAAGGCTTCTGCCGCTTTCGCCTTATCGATATTTTCGGTTAATTTCGGCAGAGCAATCGCCGCTAAAATACCCAGAATAACAACAACGATGATACTTTCTATGAGTGTAAAACCACTGTTTTTATTTTTTAATCCGATTGTTTTCATTTACTTCTCCTTGGTTTTGTTTAGTTTAAGTATAATTCCTCTTACTGTTTACAACAAAAAATCCACTCTACGTTTTTATCCGCGGAATGGATGCACAATTAGAATTCATTGGTAACTGGCTATCCCAACTCTTTATCTGTCAGGACCCTATAGCTTTGTGCCCCACCCTTACGGATAGTTTACCCTTACAATGTTTATATCACTTCAACAACACTACTGCAATAAATATATCATAAAAATTGCGCATCGTCCAGTCTTGGGTTTTATTATTTTTGACCCTCCTCTCGTCGACATTTATCTAGCCCCCAGTTAAATCAAATAAGGGCAGGAACATAGCCAGAACAATAACACCGATAATACCGCCCATAAAAACCAGCATCACCGGTTCTATCAATGACCCGAAACGGCTCATGAAAGCTTCCACGTTGCGCTGGTAAAAAGCGGAGACATGCTTAAGCATCTGGCCAAGCTCACCAGTCTCTTCACCAACCTTGATCATCTGGACCGCCATGGATGGAAAAAACTGGCTTTCTTCCATTGGATCAGCCAATAATTTTCCTTCGCGTACTGCTTCCTGGATTTTATGGACAATCAAGGCACAGGTCATATTATCAACCAGCTTTTGCGTGATTTCTAAAGCGTACAAAATAGGCACGCCGCTGTCGACTAAAATTGACATCTGGGAGGCAAAACGCTCGACAATAATTAATTTATAAATCGGCCCCCACACAGGCAAATTAAAAAATATTTTCTCAGAGACAAGCTTACCCTGATCCGTCCTCATATAAGTCCGAAGCAAATAAACTATCCCAAAAATACCGCCAATCACCAAAAGAATATTCTTTTGGACAAACTTAAAAAGAGCAAGTAAGGCCTTAGTAATCCAAGGAAGCTCAACCTTCATTGATTCAAAAATAGATTCGAAACGTGGCGCGACAAAAAGCGCGAAGAAAGCTATGGCTCCAAAACAAACAAATAATAATACCCCCGGATAAACAAGCGCAGAGGTGACCTTGGAACGAAAAGCCGCTTCCTGCTCACAATAATCAGTTAGTTTATTTAAAACCATGGGCATGGTACCTGAAGCTTCACCAACCTCAACTAAGCTGACCCAAAACTGATTAAAAACTTTTGGGTATTGCGCCAAGGACATGCTTAGTGTTTTTCCTTGTTCAACATCCTTCCTGACCTCAGTTAAAACTTTAAACAATTCCTTACTTTCAACCTGTTCTGTAATAACGGCTAGCGAACGCATCAAGGTAACGCCAGAGTCAAGCATGGTAGCCAGCTGGCGCGCTAAAACCAAAAGATCATCAAGCTTTACCTTATTATGGGTAAACTTCCTGACAATAACCTTCTTTTTTTCTTTAGGAGCTTCTTTTAAGGCAGGGTTGATGCTGACGACAAAAAAACCGTCAGCCTGAAGCTTGTCTGCGAGAACTTGCTCATTAAGCGCTTCGACAAATTCCTTAATTGTTTTTCCATTCGCATCTTTGACAACATATGAAAAAATCGGCATATAAACCCTTATTCCCCTTAATGACTACTCAGCGGCAATGCCTAAGATTTCATCCAGGCTGGTAATGCCTTCTTCTACTTTTTTCATCCCTGATTCAAAAATGGTATCCATGCCGTTCTTACGGGCCGCATCCTTGATTTCGGTGTAGCTGGCATTTCGGGACATTAATTTCTTTATTTCTTCATTAATCACCATGACCTCAGCTATGACCACCCGCCCCTTATAGCCCATATGGGAACACGCATCACATCCCTTCGCACGGTAAATCAAATCCGCTTTAATCTTGTACTCTCCAACCATTTGACCGTTGGCTTCATACGGTTCTTTGCATTTGGAGCATAATTTACGTGCCAACCGCTGGCCAATCACCATCAACAACGATGGGGTCAACAAATAATAAGGAACACCAATATCCACAAGACGGGTCACAGCCGATGGCGCATCATTGGTATGCAAAGTACTTAGAACTAAATGTCCCGTGAGCGCGGCTCGCACAGAAATAGAGGCGGTATCAATATCCCGAACTTCACCCACCATGATAATATCAGGATCCTGGCGTAAAAAAGCCTTTAGCGCCGTAGCAAATGTGAGCCCAATCTCTGCCCGAACGCCAACCTGGTTTAAACCTTCAATCTTAAATTCAACCGGGTCTTCCGCGGTCATAATATTCTTGGTGGGGTCCATGACCTCATTAAGCGCCGAATACAGGGTGGTTGATTTCCCACTTCCCGTCGGTCCTGTCACAAAGAAAAGGCCATATGAATTCCCAAGTGCTTTTCGAATTAATTCCAGCTGTTTATTATCAAAACCAAGCTGAGCCAACTGTAATTTAATGGAACCCTTGTCAAGCAAACGCATGACAACCTTCTCGCCCCAGACAGTCGGCACCGTAGAGACCCGCAAATCAACAGTTCTATCTTCCAATTTGGCGGCAATGGCGCCGTCTTGGGGAAGTCGTTTTTCAGCAATATCCATTTTAGATAAAATCTTGATGCGGGAAACGATAGGCACGTGCAAGTGGGCGGCCGGCGGCGGAATTTGATAGAGCACCCCGTCAATCCGGTAACGCAATTCAATCTTATCTTTAAATGGTTCTATATGGATATCGCTGGCTTTTTCATCAATAGCTTGGCGGATGATGAGGTCAACTAATTTAATAACCGGCGCCTCTTCAGCTTTAGCAATTAAACGGTCAATACTAAGCTCTGTATCGTCCTGCATCTTTTTAGGGACGATATCCGGGACACCATCGGCCTTATTATCGTAGGTCTTTTCAACCGCGCGGTCTAGGAGGCCACCGCGGTTTTCCCTTGTCCCAT